>CAMAUG010000081.1 GCA_945861255.1 Candidatus Sulfopaludibacter sp. SbA3 | reverse complement strand
CGACCACAGCCTCCGTGAAACGATAGGCCGCCAAAATCGCGTCGCGCTCGGCGGGGTCCATGATCTGGTTCATCAGCTTCAGCCCAGCCATGGCGTCCTTCGCGTAGCAAGAGGCTTCACCATAGGCCGGAGCAATCTTCGTGCGCGTGAATTTCTCCGATAACGCCGCCCCACCGACCAGCAACGGCACGCGGATTCCAGCGGTCTTGAAATCGCTGGCCGTGCTGACCATCTGCTGTGTACTTTTGACCAGCAGGCCAGACAGGCCGATCACGTCCGGATGGTGCTCGTGATATGCGGCAATCAGCGCTTCCGGCGGCACTTTGATCCCCAGGTTAATCACCCGGTACCCGTTATTGGAAAAAATGATCTCCACCAGATTCTTGCCGATGTCGTGGACATCCCCCTTCACCGTCGCCAGCAGCACCGTGCCTCGGGTGGCGGTGTCGGCCTTTTCCATGAACTTTTCCAGATGGTTGACCGCGGCCTTCATCGCCTCGGCCGATTGCAAAACCTCCGCTACAATCAGCTCGTTGTTGTTGAAGAGCCGGCCCACCTCGGCCATGCCGGCCATCAGGGGACCGTTGACGATGTCGAGGGGCGCGGCGGGTTCGGCCATCTTGCGATCCAGGTCGGCGATCAAGCCGTCCTTGGTTCCTTCAATGATGTAATTGCCGAGCCGTTGATCCAAAGGCAGATCTTCGGCACGCTGTTTCACGCGTGCGCCGGCTTCGCGGAAGTGCAGAGCGACTGCGGCAATGTGGAACTGGTTGATGGCAATTCTTTGTTCGGCGGTCTGCTCGCGCCAATCGGCCGGAGCCGCGCGCAGGGCTTCATCCGTTGCGTTGTCCGGCGGCGTATTGAACAAGAGGTGCTCGGCGAGCAGGCGCTCCTGCTCGGGCAGGGAGGCAAAGCGCTCCAGCTTTTCGGAGTTGACGATCGCAAGATCCAGACCCGCCTTCGTACAGTGGTACAGAAATACCGAGTTGACCACTTCGCGCGCGGCCGCCGGCAGGCCGAACGACACGTTCGAAATCCCAAGCACCGTCTTTACGTAAGGAAGCGCCGCTTTCACCATCCGTATGGCTTCGATGGTCTCGACTGCGCCGCCGATATAGTTCGCATCGCCGGTGGCGCAGGGGAAGACCAGCGGATCGATGATAACGTCCTCCGGGTGCATGCCGTACTTCCCGGTCAGCAATTCGCAGGACCGTTCGGCTACCGCCAATTTACGTTCCCGCGTGAAGGCTTGCGCCTGCAGGGGGTCCTCGTCGATGCATCCGGCGATTACCGCGGCGCCGTAGCGCTTGGCTAGAGGGCAGACGCGTTCGAACTTCTCTTCCCCGTCTTCCAGATTGATGGAATTGATGATGCTCTTGCCCTGGCAATAGGTCAGCGCAAGCTCCACGGCCGTAGGATCCGTGGTGTCGATCATCAAAGGCGCCTTGATCTTGCGAATCAGCTTCTCATAGAAAGCGGGGATATCCTGAATCTCATCCCGATCGGCGCTTTGCAGGCACACGTCAATGATGTGCGCTCCGTTTTTGACCTGCCGGCGGGCGATTTCGCTCGATTCTTCCCATTGTTCTTCCGCGACCAGGTTCTTGAATAGACGCGAACCGATGACGTTGGTGCGCTCACCCACAATCAGCGGGCGGTTGCTTTCCTCCGCTTCGATCAGTTCGACGCCCGAATAATAAGCGCGGTGGGAACGCGGGGGGATCGCGCGCGGCTTCTTGCCCTGGGCCATTCGTGCGATGGCCCGGATATGCGCATCGGTAGTGCCGCAACAACCACCCACGATGTTCAACCAGCCGTTGTCCAGAAACCGTTCCAACTGTGCCGCGAGCGATTCAGGGGTCTCCCGGTACTGCCCTTCCTCGTTGGGCAAGCCCGCGTTCGGATAGCAGGAAACGCGGAACGGAGACATCTCGCTGATGGTCCGAAGGTGATCCGTCATGAACTCGGGACCGGTGGCGCAGTTCAGGCCCAGCGCCAACAGGTCCGCGTGCGCAAGGGATGCCAGGAACGCATCGGCGGTCTGCCCGGCCAGCGTGGTGCCCATGGCCTCAATGGTTCCGGAGACAATCGTCGGGACGCGCAGCCCTCGTTCGTGCTGCACGCGGTCAATGGCAATCAGCGCGGCCTTTACGTTACGGGTATCCTGGCAGGTTTCCACCAGCAGAATATCCGCTCCGCCATCCGTCAGGCCGCGAGCCTGCTCATAAAAGTTTTCTATCAGTTGGGCGAAGGTCACGCCTCCGGTCACCGTAATGGCTTTGGTAGTGGGGCCGATGGCGCCCGCCACGAAACGCGGTTTGGAAGAAGTGGAGAACTCCTCCGCCGCCTGCCGGGCCAGGCGCGCCGCCGTGACGTTTAATTCATAGGCATCTTTTCCCAGCCCGTATTCGTCCAGCACCAGCTTCGTGCTACCGAACGAATTGGTCTCTACCATGTCTGAGCCGGCGGCCAGGTACGCACGATGAATGTCCAGGATCACATCCGGCCTGGTCCGCACCAGATTCTCATTGCAGCCTTCGAGTTCCGCGCCGCCGAAGTCCTGCGCCGTCAACTCGCGCTGCTGGAGCATGGTCCCCATGGCGCCATCCAGGATCAGAACGCGATCCGCCAGAATTTCATTGAGAGCGCGTTGACGCTCCGCGATCGAGCTCATACCGCCGCCACATCCAGCGCCATCTGGTAGCGGCCGAAAGGTGCGCTGAGTTGTATGCCCTGCACCATGGGGCGCACGCGCGCCACCATCTCGCGCGCGATGGCGACGCCCGCGTCGCGCGCCGCGTCTCCACTATCGGCTCGCCGCATGCGCTCCATGTAGTGAGCCGGAACCGGCACGCGCAGCTCATTCACCATGAATTCGGCGTTACGGTAGCTGGTCAGGGGCCAGATGCCGCAAATCACGGGAATCTTCGTACCTTCAATCCGTTTCAGAAAGCCCTCCAGCAGATCCAGATCGAACACCGGTTGCGTCACCACGTACTCGGCGCCGGCTTGCAGCTTCCACTCAAAACGGCGAATTTCCTCGTCCATTTGGAGAGCGCCAGGGTTCGCGCCGACGCCGATCAACAGCGCCGTTTGAGATCCCATGGGATTGCCGCCGATGTCCAGACCGCAGTTCAAATTCTTGGCGATATTCACCAGGCCGATGGCATCCACGTCGAACACCGCCGTCGCGGCCGGATAAATTCCCATGCGCGGCGGGTCCCCGGTGATGCAGATCAGGTTGCGCACCCCGGCGGCATGCGAGCCCAGCAGTTCAGACTGAATTCCGAGAATATTGCGGTCGCGGCAGCAGAAGTGATTGACGGCTTCGATCCCCGCTTGCTGCTGGATCAGCTGGCAGGTTACCTGCGCGCTCATACGTGCGCTGGCGCGCGGACCGTCAGGGACGTTGATGCAGTCGATACCGCTTTCAGCGCATAGCCGCGCGCCCGCGATTTCCTTGGACGCATCCGTCCCGCGGGGAGGGAGAATTTCGACGAACGTTACGAACTTGCCCGCGGCGAGTTTCGCGCCCAGCGTCGATTTTTGCGCCATGGGAACGGGATCCAGTGCCTTGACGCGCGCTCCTACTTCAAGTCCCTTGACATGCGCCGCTCCCGCGAGTTCGACCCCCGCCGCCCGCCCGGGCCCAACTGCCTGCCGCGGTTGAAACGAGCGTGTCTCGGAAACGATCAGTTTGATATGTTCGGGCGTAGTTCCGCAGCAGCCTCCCACGATCCTGGCGCCCGCGCGTAGCAGCCGGTTGGCATACTGCGCCATGTATTCCGGCGATGACAAATAGATGTTGCGGCCTTCGACGCGCTCCGGAATGCCCGCGTTGGGCATGGCGCTCAGCGGCTTGGACGTGTACCGGGCGGCCTGCTCCACCGCCTCCAGAATCGCCTTGGGGCCAACCGAACAATTGAAGCCGAACACATCCACCGGCCAGTCATTCACCGCGCTCACCACGGTCTCGATGGAAGTACCTCCCAGCAGCCGGCCGAAGTCGTCCACCGCCACCTGGGCAATCACCACCGGGCCTTCGCCGGCCGCCTCGCGCGCCGCGAATACAGCTTCACGAACTTCGTTCAAATCGGTGAAGGTTTCAAGGATCAACAGGTCCGCTCCGGCCGCGATCAGCGCTTCCGCCTGTTCGCGGAAAACGACGCGCGCTTCGGCGAAAGAGGTGGGACCAAGCGGCTCCAGGTGGATTCCAAGAGGTCCAATGGTGCCTGCGACAAACGCTTTTTCCTGTGCGGCTTCCTTGGCCAGCCGTACCCCGGCTTCGTTAATGGCGCGCACCTTTTCGGTAAGGCTGAACCCCGCCAGCCTCACGCGGTTCGCGCCGAACGTGTTGGTCTGAAGGATATCCGCTCCCGCTTCCACGTATTCGCGGTGAATCTGGCGAACCAGATCGGGCGCGGAAAGGTTCAACTCATCGAAGCAGCGGTTGATGAAGACACCACGCGAATACAACATGGTGCCCATGGCTCCATCCGCTACCAGGACCCGTAGGCCCAGCGTATCGCGGAACTCCGATGATCGTCCTTGAAATGATCGGCTCTGGATAGATGGAGCGGTCATGAACCATTATAACGTCGTGCTCACAACAGGCGCGTTACGCGGAGCGAGCAGTGAAGCGATGTGGAGCGGCGAACGCCTTATCCCAACGGGGGCGCTTAGTTTTCGCTCAATAGTTTCAGCTGATTGTCTACGTTGGCTACGCCCTTGACCCGTTTCGCGACCCGCGTGGCCTTTTCCTTGGCTTTTTCATCGCGGACACGGCCCTTGAGAGTGACGGTGCCCTTGCTCACTGCCACGTCCAGCGCGCCGCCCCTTACATCGACATCGTCGGCCAGTCTGCGGCGGACGTCGTCGTAAATACGGTCATCGTCGGGCGTGCCCTGCGCGGCGAGGAGGGGTGCGATCAGAAGACATATCAACAGAATCGGGACCAAACGTCTCATACACTTAATCTTACATCCGGCACTCTTCATCTTACATCCGGTGTTGCACCGCGCACCGCGAGACACTATCATGCGCCACGCCAATCCACGGAAGCCACCATCGCGGGGTTCTCGCGCCACCCAGGCTGTACCTTTACGAAGAGTTGCAGGAAAACCTTGCGGCCGAACAGCCGCTCCATCTCCAGGCGCGCCAAGGTGCCGATTTTCTTCAGAGCCGCGCCACCCGCGCCGATCAGGATCGCCTTCTGCCCCGGCCGCTCCACGAAAATCGTGGCGCCGACTCGCAACAGCCTAGGCGCTTCCTCCCAGGATTCCACGGTGACCGTGACAGCGTGCGGCACTTCCTGCCGGGTATGGTGCAGCACTTTCTCGCGCACCACTTCCGACGCAAGGTACCGCTCCGGCTGATCGGTTATGTAGTCTTTGGGGAACAACGCGGGACCTGCCGGCAGCCGCTTCACGATCTCCTCGATCAGTTCCGCCAGGCCGTCTCCCTTGCGCGCGGACACCGGCACATACGCCGCGAAATCGAGCAGCGCCCGGTATTGTTCAATGAGCGCCAGAATCTTCGGCTTGGCCTCCAGCCAATCGATCTTGTTGAGCACGGCGATCACCGGCCCATCGATCTTCTTGGCTAGATCCACCGCCTGCGAGTCTTCTTCCGTGAAAGGCGCCAACGCGTCGATCACGAACAACGCCACATCGGGCGAGTCCGCCGCGGCGCGCACGGCGTCCATCATGCGGCGATTGAGCAGCGTTGCCGATTTGTGAATCCCTGGGGTGTCCGTGAAAACGATCTGCGCCTCGGGCAGCGTGAGCACGCCTTGAATCGCCGTACGCGTGGTTTGGGGTTTGGCCGCGACGATCGCCAGCTTGGTTCCCAGCAGCGCGTTCAACAGCGTCGACTTCCCAGCGTTGGGGCGCCCCAAAATCACTACGAATCCGGCGCGGTGTTTGGTCTTCTTCTGCCTCATTCCGCTACTTTCATTCCGCGGCGTTTCTTTCAGCGGCTTTGGCCACGCGCACTTGATCCACGCGCAGGTGGTTCGCCGCCAACACCTGGATCGAGATGCCGTCGCGCGAGGTCCGCTCGCCTGCCGCGGGGACGTGCCCCAGCCACTCTGTCACCAGGCCGCCGACCGTCGTCGATTCCGTGTTCTGCTGAGGATGAAAATCCAGCAGGTCTTCCAAGCGGCCCAGGTCAAAGCTTCCGGAGACGACGTAGCTGCCGTCGGGTTCCTTGCGGAAATCGCGTTCCGGCTCGTGCTCATCGTGAATTTCGCCGACGATTTCCTCCACCATGTCTTCCAGAGTCACAATGCCGGCCGTCGCGCCGTATTCGTCGATGACGACGGCCATGTGCGCGCCCTCTTCCTGCATATCGCGGAGCAGATCGTTGACGGGCTTGGTTTCGGGCACTGCCCGGATGGGGCGCATCACATCGCGGATTTTCTTGGTCGCGCGGTCTTCGTCATCCAGTTCAAACATGTCGCGCACGTGGACGAATCCCATGATCTGATCGATGGTTTCTTCATATACCGGAATCCGCGAAAACTGTTCGTGAATCACCAATTGGCGCAAATCTTCCAGCGTGGCGTTGTGCTGGATGGCGACCACTCGCGGACGCGGTGTCATTACTTCGCGCACCGTCATATCGCCGAACGCAACCACGGACTGAATCAGCTCGCGGTCGCCCTTTTCGATAATTCCCTCTTCTTCGCCCGCGGCGATCAGGGCTTCAATGTGTTCCTCCGGCGTCGGCGACTCCTCCGGCCGGGGATGATCCCCCAATTCGAAGACCGACTGCAAGAACCCCAAGGCCCACGTCAGGGGTTTCACCAACAGCGCCATCGCTCGGAATAGCGGCGCGAGAATCAACAGGCCCCGGCCGCTGCTTTTGCGGTAGACGATCTGCGGAACAATGTAAGCGCCCAGAATTGCATACAGTACGGTCAATACAATGGCCGCTGTCAAAGCCTCCGCGCCGCTCGCGCTCCGCGCGGTGATCGCCAGGGTCAGCACGCCCACGACAGACAGACCCAGGTGCTTGATCAACGAAAACGTCAGGGCGCCGATTTCGGTTTCCAGGCCGATTTTCGCTTCCAGCGTTTCCTTGAAGAATTCGAGAGCGGGCAGCTCTCGTGCACGGATCCGTAACGACTCCAGGTACAAGACCTGGATCGTCGTCGCCAGCATCACCAGAACGGCGACTGCCAAGTCCGCAACCAGCAGCGCGAGGGTCATCGCGCGCTCCTTTTCACCGGAGCGCGCGCTGCTGGCCGCCGCGATGGAGTTTGAGCCGCGCCGCGAGCCGCGGTCTTTCCGCTTCTTTCAATCAACCCGTTCGGCAATCCCAGGCGCCGCCGCCACCGCGTCTCCGCGCGCGCCATCTCTCCGCTGTCGGTTTCATGATCCATGCCCGCCAGATGCAGCGCCCCGTGCAACATCAAGATACACAGCTCGGTGTCAAGCGAGTGGCCGTGCTGGGCGGCCTGCGCTTTGGCGCGGCCCATTGAAATCGCGAGATCGCCGGCCAGTTCGTCGTCGCCCCTGGCAGGGAATGACAGGACGTCGGTCGCGAAATTCTTCCCAAGAAAACGCCGGTTTAGCCGCCGCAGCTCCGCGTCGCCCGCCACCAGGCAGCAGATCTTGCGCCCGCGCGTGACGCGTTCCGTCAGTTTCATCAAGAACGCGCGCAGCTGCGCCTTACGCACGCGGGCGGGAACTTGAAACAGCAACGGTATGTCGTCGGAAGACATGGGAGGCAGCCTCAGGCCGAGGGGTTGGCGGAATCCACGCCACCGGAAGCGGGGGGCGTCGCCGTTTCAGTGGCCTCCGCCGACCCGTTGTCGCTAAGTCTCAGCGAGAGCTGCCGGTTCACGCCGATCGTTTCGTTATAACGCTCATATGCCTTGACGATTTTTTGCACCAGGTTGTGGCGAACCACGTCGCGCTCGTCGAATTGGACGAAACTGATGCCGTCCACGCCGCGCAAGACATCGATCACTTCAATTAGGCCGCTGCGCTGGCCGGCGGGCAAGTCGATCTGCGTCACGTCGCCGGTGACCACCATCTTCGAATTGAAACCCTGGCGCGTCAGAATCATCTTCATCTGCTCGGGCGAAGTGTTCTGCGCTTCGTCCATGATGATGAAGCTGTCGTTCAACGTGCGCCCACGCATGAAGGCGAGCGGAGCCACTTCAATCGTATTCCGTTCGATCAGCTTTTCGATCTTCTCGGCCTCGATCATGTCGTAGAGCGCGTCATAGAGGGGGCGCAGATAAGGGTCGACCTTTTCCTGCAGCGTGCCGGGTAGAAAGCCGAGACGTTCCCCCGCCTCCACCGCGGGCCGGGTCAGGACAATGCGGCTGACGCGCTTCGAGAGCAGCGCGGCCACGGCCATCGCCACCGCAAGATACGTTTTGCCGGTGCCCGCCGGACCGATGCCGAACACCAGATCGTGGCCGTCAATCGCGTCCACGTAACGGCGCTGATTCATGGTCTTCGGCGCGATCACTTTCTTGCCGAAACTGCGCTGCTTGCCGCTCTCCACAAGCCGCCGCAGCGTGGTGTCCGGATCGGCAGTAATCACGCGCAGGTAGTTGTTCAAATCGCCGTTGTTGAATACGTGGCCCTCGCGCATGAGAGCGGCGTAATCGCCGAGAATCCCGGCAGCGCGCGCCACCGCATCTTCCTCCCCTTCGATCTCGATGGAATCGTTGCGCAGGCGCGTGCGAACGTTCAGGCCGGACTCAATCAGCCGGATATTTTCGTCGCGAGTGCCGAACAGGGATTCGATACCCCGCGTGATTTGAACGGTGCTTTTGTTCACAAGGGACTTCATGGGCGGGGACACAGGGCTGTGTCGCGAGGGCCGGTCTTCCGCGGTCGCGGAGGAAGGGTGCACATCCAATGTCAGGATAACAGGAAACCAGCGGCCGGGGCCTGGGGCTGGCGTGGCGGGGCCGTTCTGGCCCTGCCCCTGGCCCCGGCGTCATCCTGCCGAATACTCGATCGTCGTCACTTTGCAAATTATCTGGCGTGGACGTTTGCGCGCTATTTGTCGCAGCGAGGCCGCTAGTTCTAGAACATCTTCGTCTCCCCGTGGAGCTCGCCAAGTTTGCCGACGCGTTGATGAACCCCAAGACGGCCAAGGCGGTGCTCGCTGAGGGTAGCGGCGATTAATTCGTCGTCAGATCACTCCTCGCTCCACCGGCGAGGTGTGGCGTTTTCCCTCCCGACGGCTCCGGATCGAGCGTGTCGCGCCAACATCTGGTTCTGCAACGAACCGCAACCTCTCGATTGCAGGGTTTGAGCGTCGCACCATTATTGCGTTACGTCCAAGCATGGCAAGTTTTCGCAATTACCGACCCATGCCCGGCGCCCAATGCCGCCGCCAGCCGAACGCGTCTACAATAGTCTCTTGCGCTATTTTTTCAGCCGGCGAACCCCTGCCCTGACCCGCGTGCTCCTAGTAGAGAGCGGGTCGCGCGCGATCTTGAATCGCGTCATTCCGATACTCCGCCGGCTTGGCGGCGGGCAGATGGAGATCGATTTGGTCACTTGTTTCCCGGGAGTGCCGGAAGGTTTCGATGGGCATGTCCACCGTGTGGCCGACTACGCGGGGACGGAGGCGCGGCAACGGCTCTATCGCGAACTCGCGCGGCGCGATTATGCGCTCATCGGCATTATCTGCTCGGGCGAACCCATCATGACGAAATGGAAGTGGATGCTGGCCGCGCGCCTTCGCTCCAAGCTCCTGGTCATGAATGAGAACGCCGATTTCTTCTGGGCGGATTGGGGCCACTGGCGCAACGCCGCTTCTTTGGCCCTGTATCGCATGGGCATGACCGGGGGCGCCGCCGCGGCCGCATGGGCGCGGCTCGTGTTGTTCCCTCTGACACTAACTTACCTACTGCTGTTTGCCGGAACCGTTCATTTCCAGAGAACGCTGCGCCGGAGAAAGTTGCGAATTTCATGAAAGCAGTTTTCATCAATCAGATTGGGGGCGTCGAAGCGCTCCAGTATGGAGATTTTGAAAAACCCTCACCTGCCACTGGGCAAGTGTTGGTGAAGCTCGCGGCTTCGGGCGTGAACTACATCGATACGTACCATCGCGGAGGCCTATACAAAATCCCTCTGCCCGCCGTGCTCGGCACGGAAGGGGCCGGTGTTGTGGAAGCGCTTGGCGAAGGCGTTACGGAATTCAAGCGGGGCGATCGCGTGGCGTATGCCATGTCGCGCGGCAGTTACGCGGAGTATGCCGCGGTGCCGGTGAACAACTTGGTGCATGTGCCGGAGGGGGTAGAGTTGCTCACGGCCGCCGCCGCGATGCTGCAAGGCATGACGGCGCACTATCTTACGCACACGACGTTTCCCTTGGCACAGAGCCATACCGCTCTGGTGCATGCCGCGGCCGGGGGCACGGGACGGCTGGTGGTCCAGATGGCAAAGCTGCGCGGCGCGCGCGTCATCGCCACCACCGGTTCCGCCGCCAAGGCCGAGGTGGCCCGCAAAGCCGGCGCCGATGAAGTGATTCTCTACAACGACGTGGACTTCGTCGGCGAGGTCAAACGCCTTACGGGCGGCAAAGGCGTGGATGTGGTCTACGACGGCGTGGGACAGGCAACGTTCCTCAAGAGCTTGGATTGCCTGCGGCCGCGCGGCATGATGGTTTTCTTTGGGCAATCAAGCGGCCCGGTGGCGCCGATTGACCCGCTGGTGTTGATGAGCAAGGGAGCACTGTTCCTGACGCGCCCGTCGCTCGCCAATTACGGCTCGCGCGAAGAAGTGTTGCGCCAGTCCGGCGACGTGTTCCGGTGGATACTGGAAAAGAAGCTGGACTTGTTAATAGGGCGCGTTTATCCGCTGAGCGATGCCGCGCAGGCGCATCGCGATCTGGAGGGCCGCAAGACCACGGGCAAACTGGTGCTGGAGATCTGACATGTCCGCCGAAGCGAGACTGCGCGAAATGGGTATCACCCTGCCGGCCATCCGAAGGCCCGCCGGAAACTACGTCAACGCGGTGCGCTCCGGGAATCTGTTGTTTCTGGCCGGCACGGGCCCTTTCAGTACGAAGGGGAAGGTCGGCGCGGAAGTATCACAGCAGCAGGCCTACGAATGCGCGCGCGAGGTGGGGCTACAGTTACTCGCCGCGATCCGCCAGGAACTCGGCAGTCTGGACCGCGTGGTGCGCATCGTCAAAGTACTGGGCTTCGTCAACGCCGTGCCGGAATTCGGCGCGCACCCGGAAGTGATCAACGGTTGCTCCGATCTATTCGTCAGCGTCTTCGAGGAACGTGGCCGCCACGCCAGAAGCGCGGTGGGGATGGCGTCGCTGCCGTTTCAAATTCCGGTTGAGATTGAAGCGATCGTGGAAGTGGAGTGATCCGTCAGGCTAGCGCGCCAGGGTCACGATGGCCTGCGCTTCCGCCGACATGCCCCGTCCCACCGGGCCCACTCCTTCGGCGGTCTTGAACTTCACCGATACGCAGTCCAGGGGCAATCCGGCGATCTCCGCCAGCGACTTCCGGATGGCTTCGCGGTAGTCCTTGAGTTTGGGCGTTTCCAGGATGATGGTGGAGTCGATATTCACCAGCGAAAAGCCGCGTTGCTCCGCCAGTATAATGGCTTCCTCCAGAAATCGCCGGCTGGGTGCATCCTTCCATTCCGGCGCCGAATTGGGGAAGTGCTCGCCGATGTCCCCTAGCGCGGCCGCGCCCAGTACCGCGTCCGTGACCGCGTGCAGCAGCACATCGGCGTCGGAATGGCCGTCCAAGCCATAACTCCACGGAATCTCCACGCCGCCGAGCATTAGCTTGCGCCCACCGGCGATGCGGTGAACATCCCAACCGGTGCCGGTGCGGAACTCCGTGAACCTTCCGTCCCCGCCGGTCACGACGCCGTCTGCCTCGATGTCTCTTCGGCAAGAAACAGGTGGGCCAGTTCCATATCCGTGGGCCGCGTGATCTTGATATTGCGGTCGCTGCCCTGCACCACGCTGACCTCACCCACTTCCAGGCGTTCCACCAGGCTGGCTTCATCGGTGCCGTTGAAATGGTCCCGGCGCGCGCTTTCGAAGGCGCGCTGCAAGAGGTCGAAGCGGAAGACTTGCGGCGTCTGCGCCAGCACCAGGTGCTCACGAGGAATCGTATCGCGGACCTTGTTCTTATGAACTCGCTTCACGGTGTCCACCGGAACAATGCCCACGATCGCCGCGCCCGTCCTGGCCGCCTCCGCGATCACTTGCTCCACCAGATCGGGGTCGATGAACGGCCGAACGGCGTCGTGCACCGCCACTAGCTCTGTCTGCGGAGGCAGTGATGCCAGTGCGTTTTCGACGGACTGTTGGCGGCTGTCGCCGCCTTCCACGAAACGCACGGGTTTGCCGGGATGTTCCTGGTGCACCAGCCCGCGCGCCCAGTCCAGATCCTCCTGCCGCAGGGCGACCACGATCTCACTGACCGATGGGCACCGCAGAAATTTGCGGATGGTATGCACCAGGATGGGCGCGCCGTCCAGCAGCATAAACTGCTTACGGCTGGTGCCGGATTTCTCACGGCCCATGCGCGTGCCAAGACCGGCGGCGGGAAGGATGACGGAGACTTTCATGGTCGAAGTATGATTGTAGCCCAATGGCGGCGCGTTCCAGCCCGCGCGGCGTGCGGCTGGGCGCTATGAGCCTGCATCCGCGGCGGAGACCGGTTCGCGCGCGGGCCGCTCCTGGCCCCGCTCGGCGTGGTTCATTTTGTTCTCATGCACGGCATGCACGCGATCGTCGAAGCGCCCGAAGATCATTTTGCCGGCCGCGGTCTGCAGCACACTGGTGACCGCGATGTCGAT
>CAMAUG010000080.1 GCA_945861255.1 Candidatus Sulfopaludibacter sp. SbA3 | reverse complement strand
CCAGATTCCGTCCCGCTTTGCCCAGGTGCTCCAGTTCGGCGGGCAGTGAATACTGAATGTTCTTGTTCTCGCAACCGCCGCCCTTGAGGATCAGCTTCACCTCGACGGCGTCGTTTTCCCACTGCTCGAAATGCATCACCGGCGTTTCCACGCCCAGGTTGTCGCCGCTGTTTTTTCCGGTGAGCGAATCGACGGAATTCGGCCGCAGCTTGCCGCGCTTGGTGGCTTCCGCGACGGCCTCCCGAATGGCCTTCCTGATAACGATCTGGCTCACGCCGACGGGCGTGTGCACGACGAACGTCGGCATGCCCGTATCCTGGCAGATGGGGCCTTCATCTTCGGCGGCCATGTCGATATTGGCGGAGATGATGTTCAAAGCCTGCGACGCCTGCGTGTTGGGAATTTCCACATCGGTGGCGAGCTTCATGGCCGCGCGCACATCGGGAGGCAGATTGGTGGAGGTCTGGGTGATCAGTTCAATGAGGCTTTCTTGAAGAAATTGCATTTTCTGGTTTCCTGGCCTGGGTTGTCTGGGATGACGCGCCGGGGCGCGCGTTAGTCTTCTTTCCGGCGAAGCTCGCAATGGCAGCAGTCGCTGCAGCGGCCGCATTTTTCACAGCGATGATTCGGGCACGCGTCCTTGGTGCAGTGGACGCAAATGTGCGTGGCGGGCTCCTCGCAAATGCTGCACGGGAACGTGGCGGTTTCTGTCATGCTTTCACCACCAGTTTCGCACGGGTGCGGACCTCCGGGATTAGCGGTGGGGTGACGGGCCGGCGTCCGGGTCATCCGCTGCGAGCGTGCTGCCCAGTTCCGGGATCGTCCTGGAACTGTTCGGCTTCGTCGAGGCACGGGGTCTACGTTCGTCGGGATTCCCCGCGGGCATGGCGCATCCTAGAAATCAATCCCCAGCAAGATCTCCGAAGGCTTCTTATCAAACGCCTTCGAAATCGCCAGCAGGCTTTCAATGCTGGGCAGGTTCGTCCCGCGTTCGATGGCGCTGATCTGGGAGACGCTCAGCTTGGTCTGCGTGGCCAGGTCCTTGAGTGACCAGTCGCGCTCCACGCGCAGCATTTTGATTGAATGGCCCAGGCGCTCGCGCAGGCGGTCCTGCGGCGATTTGCCCAGGCCGTAAGCATCTACCGCGTTCTTCAGCACCTGCCGCAATTGCGCCAACGAAAACGGTTTGGCCAGATAATCGAAGACCTTCAATTTGAAGGTTGTTCGCATGTCTTCAAGCGACGGGTACCCGGTGACGATGATCACGCACAGCACGGGCCAGCGCGTGATGAGCTGTTCCAGTACTTTGTCGCCGCTTGCCTCGCCCATCTTCATGTCCAGCAAAACAACGTCGGGAACGTGTTCCTCGCAATGCGCGAACAGGTCGCGCGGGGTGGCGAAGGCGCTTACTTCGTAGAGTTTTTCATCCTTTAGGAAATCTTCGAGGTAGGTGCGGAAATCGGTGTCGTCGTCGAGAATGGCAATGGATGCGATGACGCTGGATGCGGATTCAGGCATGTATGGTGCTGACACCTAGATTACACGACCCTTCCATTCCACCGCCCGTCCCGTCAGCACGCCGAGCGCGGCGGCGGTTCCGCGCAACAACATCGTATACACGCCGAAGGGCGCGAGCAGCGCGCGAAAAATACCCTCATACCGGCCGCTGAGCAGGAGAACCGGCCATAGCGCCAGCGCGGCTGCCGGGACGGGTTGGTGGTCCGCCAGCAACCAGGCGGTCACCGGCGCCCAGCACGCGAGCACCGCGGCGCCCAGCATGATCCGCAGGCCGATGAACGGGCTCACCTGCGTGAATCGATGCATCCGGCGGGCGAGGCCTTCGGTGCGGATGCGGACGCGCCCCAGGTAATCCGCGCGCACCACCGCGAACTTCATGCGATGACGCTGGGCCAGCGCGACCAGCTTCACGTCTTCGCACAGGTCCTTGATGACGGTTCCATGGCCTCCCACGAATTCATATGCCTCGCGCCGCACCAGCACGCATTGGCCGAGGAACGCGCCGGCCGGATTCGCGCGCGGATTTATTCCGAAGAAATACAGCACGCCCGCGACGGGCCCCGAGAGCATCTCGCCCAGCGTGGCGAATTCGGGGCGCAAATAGACGGAGACGAAATCCACCTTGCGCGATTCCGCCGTGGCCACCACCGATTCCAGGAATCCCGGCTGATAGTGCGTGTCCGCGTCGGCAAACAAGATCCATTTGGAAGTGAGCACGCGCGCCCCCTCCGCGCAAGCGTTCGATTTTCCATTGGCGCCTTTGCCCAGTTTCGGCGCAGGCAAGATTCCGGCGCCCGCCGCGCGCGCTGCTTCGACGGTGTTGTCCGTGGAATCGTCATCCACCACCAGAACGGAATCGGGCGGCAGACTCTTGACCGCGCGGCCCACCAGCGCCTCCTCATTACGAGCCGGGATTACCACCATGCAATCAGGTGGTTCCGAGGTGGGGGAGTGCGTTTCGATTTCCGGCAAAGATAGATAGTTGAGCCGGGATTTGATGACGACTCCAGCCACCAGCGACGAAAAGGCTAGCGCCGCCCACAGGCTGATAGGTAAGTCTGTCAGGATCAGCACTTTAGGAGATCATAGCATTGACTGCGGCTATGCTTGTATAATAATTATTAATCACTAATCGATCTTGCATTTACGGAACTCTCAAGGTATTCTGTAAAGGAAGAGACGACATGCCAACCACGGACCCCAACCAGGCTCTCCCCAACAAGCGCGTGGTCTCTGGTGCACTCATTCTGGTTGTTCAGGCGGTAGTAGTAATTATTGGGGTCGGTGTAACCGGCCTCGCCTGAACGGCCCGATTCTGAAACCGAAAGAATCTCGGCCACTGGGCGAGGGAAACAAACCCTCGACAGTGGCTTTTGTGTTATTAACGGGTTGCTATACGAAATCGAAGAGGAGCGGGAACCATGGCGTCAAATTTGTTGAGCGGTGCGCAGACGGTGCTGGAGTGCTTGCAGCGCGAAAAAGTAGAGGTCATCTTTGGCTATCCGGGCGGCGTCACGCTGCCTCTGTATGACGCCATCTACGACGGCCCCATCAAGCACGTCCTGGTGCGGCATGAGCAGAACGCGGCGTTCGCCGCGCAGGGCTACGCGCGGGCGACGGGGAAGATCGGCGTGTGCTGCGCGACGTCCGGACCGGGCGCGACGAATCTGGTGACGGGGCTGGTCGACGCCATGATGGATTCCATTCCGATTGTCGCGATCACCGGACAGGTTTCGAGCAAGCTCATCGGCAGCGACGCGTTCCAGGAAGCCGACACGTTCGGCATCACGCGCTCCGGCACGAAACACAATTTTTTGGTGAAGACGCTGGCGGAGCTGCCGCGCGCGATTCATGAAGCGTTTCACATCGCCGGCACGGGGCGTCCCGGGCCGGTGCTGGTGGATATCACGAAAGACGTGTTTCAGGCCGTGGGCCACTACCAACATGTGAATTCGATTCATTTGCCGGGCTATCGCGTGTATACCGAAGGCCATGCGGGGCAAATCCGGCGCGCGGCGCAGGCCATGTGGGAAGCCAAGCGGCCGCTGGTGTACGCGGGCGGCGGCATCATCCATTCGGGCGCGCGAGAGGAATTGCGCTCTCTGGTGGAAACGTTGGACATACCCGCGGTGGTGACTCTGATGGGCCTGGGCGCGCTGCCCGGCACGCATCCGAATTTTATCAGCATGCCCGGTATGCACGGCAGCTATGCGGCCAACATGGCCATGACGGAGGCGGATCTGCTGATCGCGCTGGGCGTGCGCTTCGACGACCGCGTGACCGGCCGCCTGGCCGCCTTCGCGCCACACGCCAAGATCATCCATGTGGACATCGATCCGGCGGAAGTGGGCAAGATCCGCGTTCCGGACGTGCCCATCGTGGGCGATGTGAAGAAAGTCCTGTCGCGTATTCTGGAGGCGCTGGAAGAAATGCGCGAGATGCAGCCGAAAAATTCGGCGGCGCGTACGGCGTGGTGGTCGCAAATCCGCGCATGGAAGAGCGAGCATCCGCTGGAACCTGTCATGTCGAGCGACGAAATCAAGCCGCAGCACCTGATTTCGGAAATCGACCGGCTGTCGGGCGGGGAAGCCATTGTCACCAGCGACGTGGGCCAGCATCAGATGTGGGCGGCGCAGTTCATCAAGTTCAATCATCCGCGGTTGTGGATCAACTCAGGCGGATTGGGAGCGATGGGCTTCGGGTTGCCCGCGGCGATTGGTGCGCAGTTCGCGCGGCCCGACAAACTGGTTTTCTCCATCGTGGGCGACGGCGGATTCCAGATGTCGATTCCCGAATTGGCCACCATCGCCAACCAGGCGCTGCCCATCAAGATCATCGTGATGAACAACGGCTATTTGGGCATGGTGCGGCAATGGCAGGAACTGTTCTACAACAACCGGCTGTGCTCGGTGAAGCTCGACACGTTTCCGGATCCCGAAAAGTTGGCCGGAGCGTATGGATTCACGGGCCGCACGGTGGAGCGTCCCAGCGAACTGCGCGCGGCGCTGGAAACCGCGGTGCGCGAGCCTGGACCGTACTTACTGAACGTAAAGGTCACGCCGTTTGAGAATGTGTACCCGATGGTGCCGTCCGGCGGAGCGATTAATGAAATGGTGCTGGGCCCGCCGCAGCCCGTGGAGGTTGGTTAGAGCATATGTTGCAGCTGATTTCCTTATTGGTGGAGAACAAGCCGGGCGCGCTGATGCGCGTGACGGGGTTGCTGACCTCGCGCGGCTATAACATTGAAAGCCTGACGGTGGCGCGGACGATGGATCCGGAATTGTCGCGTATGAGCATCGTCGTGGACCTGGAGCCGAATCAGCGCGCGCAGGTGATCAAGCAGATGAACAAGCTGATCAACGTGCTGCAAGCCTCCGATTTGAGCGAAGGTCCGGCGGTGCGGCGTGAGCTGGTGCTGCTGCGCGTGCGGGCGACCATGCAGAATCGCACCGCGATCCTGAAAGAGGCTGAAATTTTCGGGGCGCGCGCGGTGGATTCCTCGGTGGAGGGTTTTGCGCTCGAAGCGACCGGCGATCCCGAAAAACTCAACGAGTTCATCGACGTGATGCGCAGTTACGGAGATATCGAAGTAACCCGGTCCGGGCTGGTGGCGGTTTCGCTGGATGCCAAGAAGTTGAAGCTGGCGCCGCCGGTGCACCGGGAAGAAGTGGAATCGGCGGTCTAGATCGCCGGCTGAAGTCGCTTCCGAACCGCGACGGTAAGGGGCGAACTCCGCTTGCTGACGCGCGCGGCTCGGTAGCCGCTTCCGAGCCGCGACCGTAAGGGAGCGGTGAACTCGAGAGTTTAGGGAATAGGAGCATACACAAGAAATGGCAAACCGTTATTACGAACAGGACGGCAACCTCGGGTTGCTCAAGGGCAAGACCGTGGCCATCATCGGCTACGGAAGCCAAGGCCACGCGCACGCGCTCAATCTGCGCGATTCGGGAGTGAGCGTGATCGTAGGCCTGTATCCGGGCAGCAAGAGCTGGGCCAAGGCGGAAGCAGCCGGCCTGAAGGTGATGACGACGGCGGAGGCGGCGAAGGCGGCCGACACCATGATGGTGCTGGTGTCCGACCACCTGCAGGCGGATCTTTACGAATCCGACATCAAGCCGGGTCTCACCGCCGGCAAGACGCTGATGTTCGCCCACGGATTCTCCATTCACTTCAAGACCATCGTGCCGCCCGCCGACGTGGATGTAACCATGATCGCGCCCAAAGCCCCGGGCCACCGCGTCCGTGAGCTGTTCACGGAAGGCGTGGGCGTTCCCGCACTGGTCGCAGTACATCAGAACGCTTCGGGAAAGGCTCTGGAAGAAGCCCTGGCCTATGCGCTGGCGCTCGGCTGCCTGAAGGCGGGCGTGATTGAGACCAATTTCCGCGAAGAGACCGAGAGCGACCTGTTCGGCGAGCAGGCGGTACTGTGCGGCGGCGCCAGTGAACTGATCCGCGCGGGCTTTGAAACTCTGGTGGAAGCCGGGTACGACCCGGAAATTGCCTATTTCGAGTGCCTACATGAATTGAAGCTGATTGTCGATCTTATTTACGAGGGCGGCCTTAGCTACATGCGGTTTTCGGTGTCCGACACGGCGGAATATGGCGACTATACGCGCGGGCCGCGCGTGGTCAATGAGCAGACGCGGGCGGAGATGAAGAAGATTCTCGCGGAGATTCAATCCGGTGAATTCGCGCGCGCCTGGATCGCAGAGAACAAGAGCGGCCGCAAGAACTTCCTGGCGATGCGCGAAGCCGCGCAGAACCAGAAAGTGGAGCAAGTGGGCGCGGAACTGCGGCGGATGATGCCGTTCCTGAAGAAGAAGAAGGAAGTAGGAGTACCGGCGGCCTCCTAAGAGCCCGCCTCGCCCATGCGCATATTTACGTTCGATACCACTCTTCGCGACGGCACGCAGGGCGAGGCGATCAGTTTATCTTCCGATGACAAGCTGATCATCGCCAACAAGCTGGATGAGCTGGGAATCGACTATATTGAGGGCGGCTGGCCGGGGTCCAATCCCAAGGACAAGGAGTTTTTCGCGCGTGCCAGGGAGACTCAATTCCAGCACGCCCGCCTGACCGCCTTCGGCGCCACGCGCATGGTGCGCAACAAGGTGGAAGACGACCCCAGCGTGAACGCATTAATCGCGGCGGATACGCCTGTGGTGTGCATCTTCGGGAAGACCTGGAAATTGCACGTGGAGCGCGCCCTGGGGATCACCGAGGAGGAAAATCTCGAGTTGATCGCCGACACCGTGCGGTATCTGAAAGCGCACGGCAAGGAAGTGATTTACGACGCCGAGCATTTCTTCGATGGCTACAAAGCCGATCGCAATTTCGCCTTCCGCACGCTGGCGGCCGCGATGCAGGCCGGCGCCGATACGCTGACCCTGTGTGACACCAACGGCGGCACCATGACGGCGGAGCTTGCGCGCATTTGCGAAGACGTGCGCAAGAATTTTGAGGGGATTCTGGGTATCCACACGCACAACGATTGCGAGCTGGCGGTGGCGAACACACTGGCCGCGGTGGAACAGGGTTTCCAGCACGTGCAAGGCTGCACAAACGGCTACGGCGAACGCTGCGGCAACGCGAACCTGACCAGCATCATCGCCAACCTTGAGCTGAAGATGGGGCACACCACCATCGGCAAGGAGCGCTTGTTGCATCTGACCTCGTCTGCGCGCTTTATCGCGGAATTGGCAAATCTCCCGATGCGCGGGGACCAGGCCTACGTGGGCCACAGCGCATTCGCCCACAAAGGCGGCGTGCACGTGAGCGCTGTGCTGAAGGATTCCAGGACCTACGAGCACATCAGTCCCAAGCTGGTTGGGAACCGGCAGCGCGTGCTGTTAAGCGATCTTTCCGGGAAGGGAAGTATTCTTTACAAGCTCAAGCAACATGGTCTGGAGGACCGTCTGGACGACGCCGCGCGGCGTGAACTGCTGGACCGTATCAAGCAATTGGAGTTTCAGGGCCACGAGTTGGAGGCCGCCGAAGGGACCTTCGAACTGCTGGTCCGCGAGGCGCTGCGGCCGGGTATGCAGTTCTTCGAAGTTGTGAACTACGAAGTCATTACACGCGGAAACGCCTCCACCGCCAACGTGACGCTGAAGGCGCAGGATAATGTGTTGACCGCTTCGGCCACCGGCAAAGGTCCGTTCAACGCGCTGGATCTGGCGCTGCGCCAGTGCCTGTCCACCCTCTATCCCGCGATCACCGGCGTCCAACTGACCGACTACAAGGTGCGCGTAATCGATTCGAAGAAGGGCACCGCCGCCCGCGTGCGCGTGTTGATCGAGTGGTCAGATCACCAGCGCAGCTGGGCAACCGTGGGGGTGTCTGAGAACGTCATCGAAGCCAGCTGGTTCGCCCTGGTCGACGCCATGCGCCTGGAGCTGATGCGTCTCAGCGAGCAAGACCCCAATATTCAAAAGGCGGTTGAAGATTACTGCTGGGGCGTGTAGCGGTTTACTTCCAACACCTTAACTTTCGGGCGCCGTAGGTCAAAATTCTAAGGCATTTCTAAGGTGTTCGTACCATAGTAAAGAAGTCCCATCCAACCGTACTATGGTTGTGATGTCCTGGTCGAGCGACACCCGGTGTTTATATTGCGATGGAAAACTCGCACTATATCGCAAGCTCGCCAACGGACAGTTCTGCTCGGCCGCCCACCGCAAGGCCTACTGGGGCGAACAGGAGCGGCTGGCGGTGGAGCGCCTGCATCAGACCCACGATTCGCTGCGTGCTTACCGTCCGGCGCACGGCGTGGAAGCGATCCTGGGCAAACCGGTGCAAGATCCTTCTGCCGTGGAACCGGCCGACGTTCCGGTGTATGCGACGGCGTCATCCTCCCCGGAAGTAATCGAAGAACTTGCCAGAACCGCGTCGAATGCGGGTCACGTTGTTACGCCGGGATTCTTGCCCGACGCGCGCGTGCAACCGGTGGAGGCACTCGGGAAGGTAGACGCCTCCGGCGCCGTTCTGCTGGACTGGAACACCCTGACGGTGGACTTCCTGCACGCGATGATATCCGCGCCGCAGGCCGGGCGCGCGGCTTGCAAGCTTCCTTTCGCCGAAGCCATTACGCTGCACTCTCTGCTGTCCGGGACAGGTGCACCTGCGGCCGCGAACGCCGGTTCATGGATTCTCGAATTTGAGCCGCTCGCGAGCTCTGCGGCGGAGCCGCCGCCCCTCAACGCGCTGCCCGCCAGTGGAGAACTGCGCGGCGCGATCGCCGTCAGAATACCAGTCCTGGTAGCGGTGAATTGGTTCAGCCCATCACTGCCCGCCGCCGCGGCGCCGTTCGCGGCATGGCAGCCTCACTTCAGCAACCTGGCGTTGCTGTGCGCGCCGGAGACGTCGGAATTATCGCGCGAGACGCTCGACCCGTTACTGGTGGAAAAGAAGGCCGCGGCGGACGCGCAGGCACTCGCCGAGACTCAGGCTTTGGCTGACGAGCAGGCGCGTGAAGCCGAAAAAGCGTTGGCGTTAATGCGGGCGCTGGCAGCCGAACAAGTGTTGGCTGAGGAAAAGGCTCAAGCGGAGATGCTGGCGGCGTCCCAGGCGGCCATGCAGGCGCGGGCGGCGGCGGAAGCGGAAATGCTTGCCATGCAGGCGCGGGCGGCGGCGGAAGCGGAAATGCTGGCCGCGCAGGCGCGGGAAGCTGCGGAAACGGAAATGCTTGCCGCGCAGGCGCGGAAAGCTGCGGAAACGGAAATGCTGGCCGCGCAGGCGCGGGCGGCTGAACAGAAGCGGATTGAAGAGCACGCTTTTGCGGAGTTGCTCGCCGAAGAACAAGCTCAGGCGGAAGAGAAAGCGCGGGCCGAAGAGCGCCTGTGGGCGGAGTTGGTGGCGGAGGAACAACGCCTGGCCGAAGCGCAGGCGGCGGCTGCCGCGAATCAGGTGCAGGAACGTTCGGCGCCTCCGGCATGGGGGTATGTGCCCATGCCACAAGTTGCCGCGATGGACGCGCACTGGTCCCCAGTGGATCCCTGTTTCCACGAGCTGTTGCCCGCATCCGGCGCGATCGAATTCGGGGCCGAGTCTTTCGCTGCGAAGTACGGATCATCTGCGCGATGCGGGGCGGGATCAGTGGCCATGCCGCGAGATGCAGGCATGCAACTGCCGTTTGCCGCCATGGGCACCCAGTTTCTTGTGGACGCGGCCGTTGCGCTGCCCACCGAGCTGATTCCGTCCTTGTGCGAGGAACTCCACACCGGCGCCGCCCGATCCCAGCGCGATCTGCCCAGCGCGGTGCTGGTACCGATGCCATCGGCGATGACTACCGCGCAGGCGGGAGTGACCGGTGCAAGGCCCGGCAGTTTGGAACCGTGCGACGCGCTGTCGCAGCCTGAAGAGGCCATGCTCACCGGTCTCAGCGCCGTGCTCCCCCCGGCGGCGCCCGCGGTGGCAGGCGGATCTCGTTACCCTGTCAGCAATCAACCCGGCGGATTCTCCCCTGTGGCCGACGTGCAGCCTTGCGCCTCTGCCGCGAACGTTCACCCGGCCGATTTGCCGCTGGCCACGGATGCCTCGGTGGCGGGTGGGTCGGCGTACGCTCCCATGGTCCGCATGGAGCTGCGCGGCGCGATTCGACCGGCCGCGTCTGAACCTGTCTGCGAACCCGCCATGCTTGTGAGCGGCCTGGACGGCAAATGTCTGCCGGCACTCAAGTTGGAGCCGATTGAAGGCATTGCGGCGCCATCGGTTAAGAGGAGCTTTCTTCATCCATCAACGTGGGTTCCCAACCAAGTTCCCGACCCGCGCCACATGTGGACGCAAGCTGGCGATTTCTGGAAGCACGCTCCCCGCGATCTGAAAATACTGGCCGTGGCCATCCCGATCTTAGTGGGGCTGGCGCTGAATCCGTCAATGCCGAAGGTACGGGTTTCGGCGCCAACGGCCACCGGGGGCGTTCAAAGTGGATTGCAGAGAGGCTTTGAGCGCAGAATGCGGGAGCAGTTCCAGCAAGTGCGCCGCACCGTGGCTGAGCGGGCGGCCGTGGCGTTGAACGAAGATTTCCGCGCGGGTCTGGACGATTGGCAGACGCCAGGCGATCGTTCGACCGGATGGTCGTTCGACCGCACCGGATTCGTGAAGCCGGCGACTCTGGCGCTGTACCGTCCTTCCATGCGGCTGACCGATTATGAAACGCAGTTTTTGGGATTGATCGACAACAAAGCACTGAGTTTCGTTGCGCGCGCGCAGGATTTCAAGAACTACTACGTCATTAAGCTGGTGGTGACGCAGGCTGGGGCGACTCCCACCGTTAGCATCACCCGCTATGCGGTCATTGACGGAAAATCGCAGAGCCGCGTGGATACGGCGGTGGAGATGTTCGTGCAGAAAGACACGCTTTACCGCGCCACCTTGGCAGTGCATGGAGACACATTTCTGCTGGGACTGCAGGGCAAGATTGTGGATACATGGTCCGAGCCGCGCCTGCTGCGTGGAGGGATCGGTTTCTTCGCGGCGCGCGGCGAGGAGAGCCGTCTCCGCTGGGTTCAAGTAACGCATCAGTACGACATGCTGGGACGCCTCTGCGCGTACCTGGCTCCGCAGAATATTCCAACCACGAATGGGAGCTGGTAAATCATGAGCAAGAAAAAAGAGACGGTAGTGGAAACAGCGGCAGCCACGGCACTGGCGCGCGCGGTATCGCTGCATCTGGAGGGCAAGCATCGGGAAGCCTTGCGGGAACTGAACACCGCGCTCGATAACGGTGAGCAAGATGCCTCCCTCTATTCAGCAAGAGGACACATTCAGTTCGAACTCGAACACTTCGAGGACGCGCTGAAGAGCTACGAGACGCTGCTGACGCTTGCTCCTCGCCACACCACGGCGCAATTCAACCTTGGATTGTGTCACGAAAAACTGGGGCGCTGGAATGAAGCGGCGGACGCGTTCACCAAAGCCGTTGCCACGGACCCCGAGCGGACCGAAGCGCAACTGGGCTTGGGCATCTGCCTGCTGCACCAGGACAAGCCGGAGCCCGCCGTTGCTGCCTTTGAGAAAGTGCTCGCGCACTCCCCCGAGCACGAGACGGCATGGTTCGGCAAGGCCGTCGCGCTGCAGTTGTTGTGGAAGTTCGACGAAGCCACGCTGATGTATCAGCGGCTGCTCGAAAAGAACAAGAAATCGGAAGAGTGCATGGTCAATCTGGTGACCATCGCCATGGCGCGGAAGGACTACCAGACCACGCAAAAGTACGCTGAACAGCTGCTGGCGCTTCGGCCGCACTCGCAGGTGGCGCTGGAAGGCCTGGCGACGTGCGCGTTCCATTCCAACGATTACCCAGCCGCGGCCACCCTGTGCGCCAAGCTGGTGGAATTCACGCCGGATCATTTCGAGCGCTGGTTCAACCTGGGCGTCGCCTGGCAGAAATGCAATAACCCCGCCGAAGCCGCCAAAGCTTACGGGGAGGCCGTGCGTGTTCGTCCGGACGCCAAGCAAGCCTACGCCAACCTGGGTGTAGTGCGGCAGGAATCCGGGGATCTGGCCGGTGCCCGAACCGCTTACGAACGCGCCCTGGAAATCGCGCCGGATCTCACCGACGTGAGCTACAACCTGGCCTGCGTACTGGATCTGCAAGGTCAAAAAGATGAGGCGGAGCGCATGTACGCGAAGCTTCTGCAACGCAATCCCGAGTGGGAAGACGCGTGGTTCCGCATCGGTTACCTGCGCCTGCTGAGAGGCGATCACCACGAAGCGGCAACTGCGTTTCAGTCCTGCGTCGCCAAGCGCGCCGATTGGCCGGAGGCGCAGATGAACCTGGGATTGTGCCACTGGAACATGGGCGACCGCGAAGGCGCCGCGCTGGCATTTGAGCACGTCATTGCCACCAATCCAGGATCGGTGGACGCATTGCGCGGTTTAGCGGCGATCGCCATTGAACGCGAGGACCTCGACAAGGCGCTGGAACTCCAGGGCAAGCTGATCGAAGTGGGTGAGCGTACGCCGGAGTTGTTCTACAATACGGGGCTGCTGTTGCAGCGGTCCGGACACATGGAAGACGCCATTCGTCTCTATCAGGAAGCGTTGGCCGAAAAGCCGGAGTTTCCGGAAGCATTGCTGAATCTGGGCCATGCATTGAAGGCGCAGGGCAGCCCGGACGAGGCCCGCAACTTCTGGCGTCAGGCGCTGGAACAAAAACCGGAGCTCGCGGCCGGATACTTCGATAACTAGCCGCACGCGGAACGCATGCCCGGCTGCTTGACGCTACCCGCGCGAGGAGCCGGCCGCACGCTGCGCGGACATTGCCGCCAGGCATCTCTCTTCTGTCCCGGCGACGGAATGCAGGTGTTCAAAACACCGGCTCATATCATTTGTCGTTCCCCATCCCGTTAGTGCTACGCTGGTAACGTTTCGGTGATGCAGCGGTGAGGCACCAGCAGAGGAGAATACATGAAGGCCCTTTACAAGCG
>CAMAUG010000079.1 GCA_945861255.1 Candidatus Sulfopaludibacter sp. SbA3 | reverse complement strand
GCTTGAGGACCGTCCAAAACGGAGGTACGTCGAAGCGCGACCTAAGAGCGGACAAGTTCTCTTTCTCAACCAAGAATATGTTCGCTCGCCCGGCCGCCTGGTCGATACCCTGAAGGCTAGGATCGGCCTCGTAGTCCCAGATGTACAGATCACCGTCCGAAGGTGGATTATTCGGAACCACGGCAAGCTCAAACTTCGTATTCCGGAGACCCGCGAGCACGCTCCTACAGGTCGAATAGATCCTCCGGTCGTTGGTAACTAGTAGAACCCTCACGCTCACCCTCGGGTTTCTTAACCGCACCTTGCTTGATCTTGAGATGCTTAATCTTGAGATCGTAGTATAGTCCGATTCGTGGGACTCTTTCAAGAAGTTTCAGCCAATCGGAGAAATGTTTTGTGCTACGGGTCTTTTTTTGGAGTACTGGTACTAGTACCTATCTCCTTGTTATAGAACGAGTTTCCCAGTACTGTCCAGGTCCGGGGGAGAAGCGCTCCACTCTGGAATGACACCTGCTCCCTGCGCGCCAGCGGTCCTACCAGCGGTTTGACGGCGTGTTGGGTTTTGCTCGCCCAATTCGCAACTTGCTCGCGTGTAGGTTAGCCGGAGGAGACTACCGCATGATGAATTACCAATGTCGATTTAGCGTCGATTTCGGTCGGCCGGAAATGAACTCCAATGGCAAAAGGTCAGTCACTCGAACCCGGACGAGAGCGCCGTCGGCGCCGTCGGTTCCCCCTCCACTGTAAAGTGCGGTTTGAAATGGACAATCACTGTCTTGAAGCTACCACCGCGAATATCGGAAGCGGCGGCTTCTACTGTATTTCCGACGAGCCTGTGCATCCTGGTGACGAATTGCGCTGCATTTTAGATCTCACGCACGCCCATCGGCCGACTCATAAAACCAGCCTCAGTTGCCAGGCCGTGGTTTTGCGTGTGGAGCATTTGCCGCAGGGTTACGGAGTCGCGTGTAGTATCCGCAACTATGCGATGATTCAGCCGCGAACCCAACAACGCCTTCGCACTTACGTGCAATGAACCGGCGGATTCCGGGTGCCCCAAGCCGGTTCACCAGAATGGTCCGGTGGACCGGGTCGCTGCTGGCGATTGGGTTCCTGGCCGCGTCCAGCAAGCTCTCCTACTACTATGCTCAGCCGTTGGCAATTTCCAGCGCTCCCCAGCGCAGTAATGTGATCGTGCTGATGTCCCATGGCCAGTACGCGGCCGAATGGCTGTCACTAGTGGGGGCGCAGAGAACCCTCGGTGCGCTCAAACTCTATCGTGAAGGGTATGCCGAGGCGATTGTTTCAAGCGGAAGCAATCCGCCACGCGGAAATCAGGCGGCTCTTCAGGCCAGGTGGCTCGAACTCGCCGGAGTGCCGTCGAGCGCCATCATTCTGGAAGAAGAGTCGCGACGTACGCGCGGATCCGCCATCGCGGTCGCACGTATTATGAAGGAACGTGGCTGGCGTTCGCTGGTGGTGGTCGTGTCGGAGTTCGACGCCCCGCGAGTCCGCCTGGTCTTTCGAAAGGAAAACCTGGAGCCATCGTTCCTGGAAGTTCCTGAAAGTGGTCCGCCGCGCGATCTGTTCGGCTCTGGCTACACAGCCATCTTCTATCACGCCACTTATGAATACTTGGGGCTCATTTTCTATTGGCTACGCGGATGGATCTGATTGCCAACAATTTGCCGGGGACGATCCGCGCCGCGCGCGACGGTGGCGCACCTTGCGAGCGGCTTTATGGCACCGGTATCAAACACCACTGACTGTTTCCCAATCATTTGGAATTTTCGGAGCATATCCGTCTTCGAAACTCTTTCGGCGTGTTGAATATGTGGTAGTTCTACGAGATCGAGTTTTGGTTATGCGGTTGCATTTGATCGGTCGCGTATGCTGCGGCACGGTCTGGATCAAGTCGTTTTGCGAAGCGTTTCACTGCTCTTCAGCGTTGCGGTTTTCATGCTGAAACGGATGCACAGGTCACCAGCAGCCGCGCGCGCGATCCCGGGCTATGTTGAACGTCCTCAGTATTGACCTCGAAGAGTATTTTCATCCCACCGAGGTGCAGAATGAGGTGGATGCCAGCCGCTGGTCCTCCCTTACGCCCAGGGTCGAATATGCCACGCAGTTGGTCCTTGAACTCCTCGACCGTCACAACGCGAAGGCAACCTTCTTCGTGCTCGGTTGGGTGGCCAGCCGCTATCCCAAGTTAGTGCGGGACATCGCTCGGCGCGGCCATGAAATCGGTTGCCACAGCTACCGGCACGAATTGGTTTACGCGCTGACGCCGCAGGAATTTCGCGCGGATACTGAAGAAGCCGTGCGGGCGATAGAGGACGCGTGCGGAGTGACGCCAGTCTCCTACCGGGCGCCGAGTTATTCCATAACGAATCGTTCGCTGTGGGCACTGGAGATACTGGCCGAGTGTGGTTTCACGCGTGACTCCAGTATCTATCCCATTGCCCATGATCGGTATGGAATTCCTGGATTTGGACGGCATGCCCAAGTGTTGTCCACTCCTTCCGGACCAATTCTGGAAGTGCCCATCGCGACCGTCCAGCTATCGGCCGGCCGGGTGGCCCCCGTGGGTGGCGGGGCCTATTTGCGGTTATTCCCCTACCGCTACACTGCCGCCGGCATTCGTCAGATCAACACAGTGGACAGGCAGCCAGCTTGTATCTACCTCCATCCATGGGAACTGGATCCTGAACTTCCGAGGCTTGCGGCCGGGTTCATCTCGCGTTTGCGGACCTATTCCGGACTGTCTTCCGTAGGGGCAAAAATGGAGCGTCTTGTTACGGAATTCCAGTTCTCGAGCCTGGCGGACGTGTACCCGCTGCACGCCGGACGGTCAACTGTAACCGCCCAAGCCTGCGCGTAACCGGCGGATGGCGGATGGGGTCCACACGCCGTGCCGGGCAAGCCGAAGTCTCCGCCCTGGTGCGCAAACGCACCCGCCACCTACCGAACACTTGGCCGAACACTTGGCCGAACACTTGGCCTAACAATTGCAATCTAGTACGTTTCGACGCCGCTTGCTCTAACGCCGCGGCGCCATTTTAGACGGTACTGGTACCCAATGTCCCCAGTCGAAACGCTACAGGAACCGGTCGCCAAGCGAGTGCGCCACACCTTGCCTACGTGGTTGGGACCCTGGGGACTTGCGCTCTTTTTTGGGCTCTGGGGGCTGCGCGGAGTTACCACCAGCGATATTGTCTATGCCGATGCCGCACGCCATGCGATGAACGGTGTCTTCGTGCGCGACATGCTCGCGAATGGCCAGTGGATGGATCCGCTGAGTTACGGCAAGTTTTATTACGCACACCTACCCGCGTTGTCCATACCGTTCCACCCGCCGCTGTTCCCCGTAGTGGAGTCGCTGTTTTTCATGGTGTTCGGCGTAAATCTGTTGGCGGCGCGCTTGGCTATTGCCGTCGCGACCGTAGCGGCCTTCTTGTTGTTGATTCGATTCTTGGTCGCCACCGGCTTGCCTCGCTCCGCCGCACTGGCGGCCGTCGCGGCGTTCGGCAGTCTCGGACTTACCCAGGACGTTGCCGGCGACGTGATGTTGGAGTTCCCCTCGCTTGTACTCGCCGCCGCCGCGCTATACTGCCTGCGCGACATTGGCGACGGCTTAGGAATGCAGCGGGGCATCCTCTTCGCACTCTTCGCCGCAGCCGCGGTCTGGACAAAACAACACACGGTGTTTTTGGGGTTGATGCCGTTCGTGTATGCGATAGCGGCCAGGCGGTGGCGGATCATTCTTAGCCCAGCGCTATGGGTTTCTTCCGGGATCTTGGCGGCGGGGATATTTGCCTTTTTTGCCCTGTCGCAGCAGGTTCGGGGCACGGGCTTCGATCAAGTGGCAACACGGGGAGACTGGATTCTTTGGAGCGTCACTAACAATCTGCGATTCTACTCCGAGGCGCTGGTGCGGATCCTGGGCTTAGTCCCCGCCTTGGCGTTGGCGGCCGCTTTTGCCTGGGCCTTATTCCCGGTCCGGGGCGCCCGCAACACGGGTATCGACCTTTCCCTGGCATGGATTGTCTCGTACGCATTGCTCTTGTTGTGGCTGGGTCCGTTTGACGAAAGGTACCTGTTCTACCTTTTCCCGCCCATGTTCGCGGTGGGATTCGCCGCGGCGTGGCGTTTGAGCGCGAAATTAGTGCCGGATTCCTATGTTTGGACGGTTCCAACGACACTGGGTGCGTTGTGTTTCGGCCTGGGATTGACATTGCCTCCGCAATACCTTCGCGGTCCCATGCAAGCAGCGCGGGTGCTGGTTTCCGGCGCTCCGGAGCGAATTTTGTATTGCGGAACCACGGTCAACGGTCCCTTCATATTCGCTGTCCGTACGCTCGATCCCCAGTTGAGGACCATCGTCCTGAACGCGGACAAATTCGACGAGCAGTATTTCGAGCCGGCCGCCCTGGAAAAAATTGCCCAGCGCTACGGAATAACGCACGTTGTGGTGGAGTATTCCGAGCGCGATCCCCACTGGGAGGCGCTGCGCGCGCGTCCTCCGGCATCCATGATCTTGGAACGAGAGATTCCCGTGGCCTCGTCCCACCGGACCTGGAATGGAAGCCTTCGTATTTTCCGCCTCGCTAATACGGCCACCCATCCGGAACAGGATGTGACGCTCGACATTCCCAAGATCGGCGGTGGGATCGATCTGTCGTTGAAACGTTGACGGCGGGCCGGGACGTGCGGCGGGCCGCGTCAAACCCCCTGAATCCGTCTGGGCGTTACTGCGCGTAACCCAGCGACTTGAGTCGCTGCAGGTTGATGTCGCCTGCGTTTCCAATCGCCCTGGCCTTTGGGGTGACGGATTTCATCCAGGCCGCCAACTGTCGCTCAATGTCGGCGCCGGCGTCGGCCGTAGTCGCAAGATTGGTCCGCTCCTGGGGATCTACGGCTAGGTCGTACAACTCCCGCTTGCCCGCCGTGGACACGATCAGCTTCATTCTTCCGGACACCATCGAGGTTTCAGTGCGGTTGAAGCGCCGGTTCCAATCGACAAACATGGCGTTGCGGAACGATTCGCTGATCACGTTTCGCGAGCCGGCGCCGTTCATCCCCCGCAGGTCGAGGCCCTGCATCCCTTCCGGAACCGGGAGGCCAACGGCGTTGAGGATAGTGGGAAGTAGGTCGACGTGGCTGACCGTCTCCTCCAACTGGCGGGCTGCGTGGGTGTTAGGGAACTTGATCAGGAGCGGGACCGAGATCTGGTCCTGATAGACGGAAACCGAGTGCTCCATCAGGTCTCTTTCTCCAAACGCCTCGCCGTGGTCGGAAGTGATCACAATCATTGTGTTCTCATAGATTCCCAGCGTTTTCAGCCGGTCGATGAGCTGGCCGATCTGGTCGTCCAGGTACGCGAGACTACCGTCATACAGGGCAATGGCGGACTCGCGCTCGCGTGGCAGAAGAGCTCGTTTTTGCCGCATCACGTCTTTAACGATGGCGTAGTATTTCTGGCTGGTGAGATGGGGATCACGGCCTGGAAACCGGTCTTTGAACTCCGCGGGAGGCATGCGCGGTGCGTGGACATCCATGTAATTGAGGAACAGGAAGAAGGGCCTCTTCCGTTGCGCGAACTTCTCCAGCATGGGAAACACTTCGTGGTTGATTTCTCCGGCGGAGCGGCACAACCGGTCGAACTGTTCCATCGGCACAACCCAATCCGCCGCACTCCGCACTACTCGACGTAGATAGAACGTGCCGTTCGGATCGAACAGCTGGACAGGTGAGCGGTAGTCGTACGTCTGAAACCCGCGCCGAAACCCGAACAACGGATGCAGGTAGGCGTAGTTGGCAACCACGCCCCTGGACGCATATCCGCGGGAGGAAAGTGTTTCCGCCAGAGTGGGCACGTCCGGCATCGCCCGTCCGAACGGCTGATCCGGCTGGTAGTGGGCGCCATGGCGCCGGGGATACATCCCCGTGAACATGGAGGCGTGCGACGCCAGCGTCATGTCCGCTACCGATACCGCATGGTTGTAGACGGACGCGTCCTGGGCGAATGCCTGGAGCCGTGGAGTTGTCGGACGCGCGTACCCGTAGAGGGACATGTGGTCCGCGCGCACCGTGTCCAATGAGATGAACAGCACATTGGGACGTGGTGACGATTCTCCGGGTGGTAACGGGACATCGGGCGGAGCGTTCCGGCTAAGGACCACCCCGAGCGTGCCTCCCAGTAGAGCGAGGCTCGTGAATGCTCCCAGGAACAAGGCTTGTGGAAACAACCCCTGCACCGCAGTCGCGCGCCACCGGCTTCCGATCTTCGCCGTGACGACGATCACCAGGACCGCCGCGGAAACGGCTGCCCATTTGAATAGGGCTGTCGGCGGCAAGCCGCCGCTGCCGGTCCACGGCGTATCCGGCGGGAAGAGTGTCCGGTGGAGCCAGGGAGCGGTCAGAACGAGAAGACTCGCCGTAAAGGGGCCGCCGAGGTATCCAAAACGTCGTTCCCACCATGCAGACCAGATCACGAGCCCGGAATTGAGAGCCACCAGCAGCCCTAACCCGGCGCCCAACAGGTCCGACCTTGGAACTTCAGGCTGGAGGAGCAGGTTCGCGGAGAGTGCCAGTGCGAGCGTTCCCACCGCCATCGCGCTCAAGGACCGCGGCGGGTAACGCCGGGGGAAGGCCGCCAGAATCAAGCCTCCCAGCAAGCCAAAGCCGGCCCCCGCAGCTGCGTACGCCCCGAAGAGCACTGCCGTTCCCTGCCAAAACCACGGCATCAGCGTCGTATCCGGCCCTATAATGAGCGGCCACAAACCGGACGCGAAGACCTCGATGATGGCATACGAGCACCACGCGAGGGCCCCGTGGAGGGCGGCTGCCAAAAGGATTCGGGACGTTGGATGCGGCTGATCGGGCAGATTCATCGATTGGAAGATGGAGAACAGCACGGTACCTTCCAAACTTGTCCGCAGAAGGGTTCCTGCCGGGGACGCTTACCGCGATTTCTCCCTAAGGCAGGAAATTCGACCGAACCCGGCTCCCTGGGATCCTGGAGACCCCTGTTTTTCTCCTTCTATCCCATTCCTGGGCAGGGGTTCCCATTTGGCTTGTCCATAGGCCCACGCGGGAGGTTGGTCGTCGGCTTGCAGCAGCGAACCTACTTCCCAGATGCCGCTCGTAGTTGAAGAAAAAGTGTCCCGGCCGGCCGGAGCCGGACGTATGATGCTGTCTCTCGCCCTTGGCGCGGTGGTCCTAAATGCCGCTCTGGCGGTAACTTCCCGCGCGTTTGTCGCCCAAGGCTGGCTTCCCTCTGAGGCGGCGGGCACCGGTGTGGGCGCCACGAGAGACTTCATCACCTTGACGCAAGGGACCGACTCTTGGATGCCCATGCTACGCGCCATCCACATTCACGAAGCGGGCCAGCCGATTTATGACACCCTGTTCTTCGCCGAAAAAGTCAAGTTCCAGTATCCATTGACTGCGTTACTGCCGGTAGTTGGCCTGCGCAAAGTGGGCGTCACCGACGAATCCTTTCCGGGGGTGGCCAGGATGGCATCGTGGTTGGCGGTGTGGGCCACCATCGGCGTGAGTATCGCGATTTACTTTACTGTTCGACGCAGGGCCCAGGCGGCCTGGGGACTTCCGGTGGGCGCAAGTCCCTGGGGACATCCGGTAGGAGAAGCATGGATGGCCGCGCTGGCGTTGGGGATTGCGGGACTCAGTTTCTATCCGTTGGTCAAAGGTTTCGCGCTGGGCCAGATCCAGACCTTCCTGACGCTGTTCTTCGCGATCGCCTGCTATTGCTGGTTGCGCGGCAAGGAACGGGCGGCCGGCGCGCTGATCGGGCTGATGATTCTGGTTAAGCCGCACTACGCGTTCATCGGACTATGGTTCGCGCTGCGAAAGCGGTTCGGGGCATTGTGGGCGGCCGTGGGCGTGGTGGGCGGCGGCCTGGCGGTGGCGGTGGCGGTGTTCGGATGGAGCGCACAGATCAAGTACCTGGACGTAATACGGGAGGCGTCTCGTGGGGAATCCTATTTCTCCAACCTGTCGTTCAACGGCGTCGCGAACCGGTTGCTGGGGAATGGTCCCAACCTTTCGTTCGACGCGAACGCGTTCGCGCCGTATCATCCGCTGGTTTTCGCCACGACTGTGCTGTCGGCCGTGGTCTTGGTGGGTGCGGCCCTCGTTTTTCCGCGTAAGCCCGGGCAACGCTGGAGAGCCGCCGATTTTTGTGCCGTCACCGTCGCAGCAACCGCCGCCTCACCGATTGCGTGGGAACATCATTACGGTATTCTTTTCCCGGTGTTTGCGATGGTGATCGCGGCACACGTGGAACGCAGGGAAATCACTCGAATCCTCGTGGCTTACACGCTGGTTGCGAATGCGTGGACGCCGTTCAATGTATTTTCGTCAATTCCGGCGGTCAACGTGCTTCAGTCGGCTTGTCTTGCCGGTGTCGTGCTGACTCTTGTCGTTTTGTGGAGGCAGCGGCGGCAGGATGAAGGTCCATCCTTCCGGGACGCGCGGGGGAGGCATGCAGTTTGAGTCCGCAAGTCAAGAAACAAGAGGCCGGCATGGCGTGCCCGCTGATCAATGTTACCTTCAAGCCATCCGGCGGCGTCTGTGAACCCTGGGAGAACGATGGGACAGATCCTGTAAGCGTGGCGGCAGCCATGGGCATGGCCCGCGGTCTGTTCGGTGACCAGCCAGTGGATGCTGCGAAACTTGCAACTCGGGCGTCTCAAGATCTGCCCCTTTGAGGAACTGATTTCCTACGTGCCGGAGCGCGCCACGGTGCTCGACATGGGCTGCGGCAGGGCCCTGTTCCTGGGCCTGCTCGCAGGGCTCGGACGCAACATCCGGGGCGTCGGCGTGGACATGTCCGAACGAGCCGTACGAGCCGCGGAAATCACCGCGCGCCTGGTGCGCGACAAGCGGCCCGGCAGTACCCTTCTGATTCAGCAGGCGAACCATGAGTCCCTACCCGAGGGTTCGTTCGAAATCGTCTCCATTATCGACGTGATGCATCATGTGCCCGCGCGGGAGCAGCGGAAGTTTCTTGCCGCGGCGGTGGCGCGGCTTGCGCCGGGCGGTCTTCTGCTGTACAAGGACATGGTTTCGACGCCGCTTTGGCGGGTGTTCGCGAACCGATTCCACGATTTGCTGGTATCCGGAGAGGTGATTCATGAAATTCCCCTTATCACCATCCGCTCTTGGGCGGCGGACCACGGACTCCAGTGTCTTCGCTCCGGGCTCCTCAACCGCTACTGGTATGGGCATGAAATCGCGGTCTTTCGCAAGGGCCCCGGCGGGAAGAAATCGGCTGGGGCAGGTGGATCGTAGCTGCGTATCCGGTGACCACGGGGATCGAAGCTTTAGCAATCTTTGCCCAAGAATCGGACGCCGTCCGGCTGGCCACCCCGCGATTGTGCGGGCCGCGGTTGCCTACCGGTGGCGACCCAATTGCAACCGTGAAGTGCTTCGGAACCTGTAGAAACCGGCGCCGTAACGCGCCGGGTACGCAGCTAGGGCGGAGAGAATAGCTTGAGACGAAGCGCTTTGAGTTCCCCGGTACCGGGTTGGAAGACCGGTTTGGCGATTGTCGCGGCGGTACTTCTGGTGTATCTGGTGCATTGCCTGACCCTGAACTATGTGGTCGACGACGCATACATCACCTTCCAGTATGTGAAGAACTTCGTCCATGGCCAGGGTTTGGTATATAACCCGGGAGAGCGTGTGGAAGGCTACACGAATTTCCTGTGGACCGTGCTCTTAAGTTTATGCGTCTGGCTGGCGCCGGCGGGGGCGGACTACCTCTCCATCGCCCAGACGCTGGGTGTTCTGTCGGGCGGGCTTACAATTGCGCTGGCCTTCCGGTTCGCGCGCGTCACGCACGGCCAATTCGACGCGTTCGCCGTCATCGCGCCCGTTCTATTGGCCGCCAACGCTCCCTTCGCGGCCTGGTCGACAGCGGGACTGGAGACGACGCTTTTTGCGCTCCTGATCTCCAGTGCATCCTATTGCTACCTCGATCCGCGGGCCGGCGCCTTGTGGGCCCCCGCGTTGTTCGCGCTGGCCGCAATGACTCGCGCGGAGGGGCTGCTCTTCTTCGGGATCGTCTTCGTTCATCTTGCCGTGACTGAATTTGTTTCCGGCAAGGGTGTGATGAGCAACCGGGTGATGGGATGGGCGCTTGTTTTCTGCGCGATCTATGCGCCGTATTATGTGTGGCGTCTCAACTATTACGGCTATCCTCTGCCGAACGTGTTCTACGCGAAGGTGGGCTCCGGTTTGGAGCAGTATCTCCGGGGATTGCGTTACGTGCGTCAGTACCTATTCTCCTACGGCGGCATCCTTCTCATGCTACCGCTACCGTTTCTGATCCTGAGACGGAGAGAGGCGTGGCTGCAGGTGCTGGCGCCGCAGGTGATGTTGTACTCGCTGTATGTCGTGTATGTGGGGGGTGACGGGTTGGCATATCATCGCTTCTGGGTGCCGATCGCGCCGTTTGCCTGTATCCTGGCGCAGGAGGCGCTTCGCGGCGCGTGGACATGGGCCCGGCAATCTCGTTTCCCGGTGCTTGCCAAGAGCGCCGGGGCCGGCACCGGCTTGCTGCTGTGCGGCGCGGTCGTGCTCAGCGCCGCGCCATCGCTCGGCCCCGTGCTGTCGCCTGAAACATACCGCTGGCGGGAGCAGCAATCCGGCCTTTCTTTTCCCGGGAACGGGATGGACCATTCCTTTCTCAATTTCGATAACTACTTCATCGAGCGGCAGAAACTGGCGGCCGAATGGCTGGACGCGAACGCGCTTCCAAACGCCGTCATCGCCGCTACACCCGCCGGCTCCATCGCCTACCATAGCCACCTTTCGGTGATTGACATGCTGGGGTTGAACGACGCTCATATTGCGCACTTCGGCAGGAAAGGAGCAGGCTGGAGTCGGGCCGGCCACGAAAAAGGCGACGGAGCGTATGTCCTGTCGCGATCTCCCGATTTCATCTTGCTGGGAAACGTGGCGGTGCTTCCCACGCCTGTAGGCGATCGAGAAATGGCGGGAAAATTGGTGCGAACTTCGGAACATGAAATCTGGGCCGATCCGGATTTTCACCGGCGGTACCAGCGGCTGACGGTGGAACTGGCCGATCAAGGGATCTTTCGGTACTTCACGTTCTACAAAAAACGGGGCGTTGCACTCAAGAATTCGTGGGCCGGGACCACCGCGGCGAACCCATTTCCCGCAGGCCGGGCGGCGGCGCATCCGGACGCGGACCCGGCCGGGTTGGAACGGGGGAGGATCGCGAGATGAAGGCGCTGGTGACGGGCGGGTGCGGGTTCCTCGGTTCGCATGTCTGCGAGGCGTTCCGGGCGGATGGCTGGGAAGTGGCCGCCTACGACAGCATGACGAAATACGAACTTCGGCGTACGGGGTTCGGGACGGACGCGGTCAGGGACTACAACGCGAACGTCCTCCGGTCCATGGGCGTGGAGGTGATTGTGGGCGATGTCCGGAACCAGGAACAACTCCTGGATCACGCGGCGGGGTGCGATTTTATCGCGCATACGGCAGCCCAACCGGCGATGACCATAAGTTGGGAGAATCCGGAACTCGATTTCACCACGAACGTGGGAGGTACGTTCAACGTCCTGACGGCCGCGCGTAAACACAGCGTGCCAGTGGCGTCCTGCTCTTCCGTTCATGTCTACGGACCGTGGATTAACGACTCTTTGCGGGAGGAGCCGACGCGCTATTCGCGGGATCCCGTGGCGATCCGCGAGAGCGATCCTATCATGAACGGCGGTCAATCCGGAAAACTCTCCCCGTTGCATGCCTCCAAGGCAAGCGGAGAGTTTTATACAACCGCGTTCGCGGATATGTATGGAGTGCGGGCCGCCAATTTTCGATACACCGGCATTTATGGTCCGCGCCAGTTTGGCGGCGAGGATCACGGCTGGGTGGCCAACTTCGCGCTTCGTAACTATCTGGACTGGCCAGTAACGATTTTCGGCTCGGGCAAGCAGCTTCGTGACATTCTCTACGCGAGCGACGCGGCAGCCGCCTTCCTGGCCTATCAGCGGAACCCCGTGCCGGGGACGTACAACATCGGAGGCGGTCCTCCGCACATGATTTCCTTGCTGGAGTGCGTCGAATTGATCGATCGGCTCGGGGGCCGGCGATCCGCGATGAAGTTCGGCCCCGCGCGGGACGGGGATCTCTCGTATTTTGTTTGCGACATCACCCGTGCGCGATCCGCCTTCGGTTGGCGGCCACACGTGCGGCCGGAAGAAGGAGTCGGCAAGCTCATGCAATGGATCGAGGTCAACGGGCCGCTGTTTAAGGAACCGGTGTCCGCCGCGGCGGTACCGCCTGAGATGGAGAAAGTATGAAAGCACTAATATTGGCGGGTGGCCGGGGCAATCGGTTGGATGAGAAAACGGCGGAAGCGAATAAATGCATGTTGCGGCTTTCCGGCAAACCCCTGGTCCAATTCAGTCTCGAAAATGCCGCCCGGGTGGGCGTCAGCCAGATCGTCATCGTGGTCGGCTACCGGGCCGAAGACATCATCAATCATTTCGGAACGGTATTTGACGGCGTCCCCGTGCGTTACGTGATTCAGACGGAGCGAAAGGGTTTGGTGCACGCGATTGCGTGCGCGCGGGAAACCATCGGCAGTTCGGATTTCATGCTGTTCCTGGCCGACGAAGTGTTATCCCATCCTCATCACGCCGACATGGTGCGCCACTTTTACCAGGAAGATTTGTTCGCGATGTGCGGCGTGGTGCGCGTGCAAGACCGGCAGCAAATTCGAAAGACCTACACTCTGCTGGGTGACCACTCCACCGGCCAGATCTTCCGCTTGATCGAGAAGCCGCGCACGCCCATCAACGACATCATGGGCACGGGTAATTGCATCATGCGCGCCAGCATTTTCGACTATTTTGACCGAACCCCCATCAACGTGACCCGCGGCGAG
>CAMAUG010000078.1 GCA_945861255.1 Candidatus Sulfopaludibacter sp. SbA3 | reverse complement strand
TGCGACGCCGCGGCAGCGCGGGCCACGGCCATGGAAACCGCGAGGATGGCGTTCGCTCCGAGCCTGCCTTTGTTGGGAGTGCCGTCGAGCGCGATCATGTGGCGGTCAATAGCGATCTGCTGTTCGGCTTCCATTCCGATCAGCGAAGGGCCAATTTCTTTGACGATATTCGAGGCGGCCTGGCGGACGCCCTTGCCCAAATAGCGGGACTTGTCTCCATCGCGGAGCTCCACCGCTTCATGTTCACCGGTGGAGGCGCCGGAAGGCACGGCGGCCCGTCCCAAGCTACCGTCGGCAAGTTCGACATCGGCCTCGACCGTAGGGTTTCCGCGCGAGTCGAGGATCTCGCGCCCTAGTATGCGTATAATTTCCATGAGCTTCCAGAATAGATGCATCGCCCGCGCTGCGGCAAATTGTGAAGTGGCGCTGCGCGGCGCTCAGGCCTCGCTATGATAGAGGTACACGGCGAATTTGCCGGTAACCGGGCAATCGGTGCGCGCGTCGTTACAATCTAGCCATAGATCTATGGACTTTTTCGTGCAATCGCCGGGGAGCAACCGCTGGGCCAAATGGCGCATGGCGTTACTGGTGTTGCTGGTCCTGGCGAGTTTCATTACCGCGCAAGCCGCGGCCACGATCGACGAACATCAACACCAGCACGGCGGCCTGAAGCACCACTGTTGCCCGGCTTGCCATTCCGGCTACATTCCGGCTCTCCACACACAGAACGTGCTGGATGCCGCGTCCCTGGGAATCTCCAGGTGGCGGCACGTGCCGGAAACCGCTCCGCTCCATCCCGAAGAGTCGCGCGGATCGCACCCTACCCGCGCCCCTCCCGCCTAGTTCTTCTCCCTTTGCATGGCCACGCGTGAGCGCCCGTGCAATTCGTCCAACGCTTGACAAAGTTTGGTCTTGGAGTTTGAGGAATAGGAGAGAAACATGGGTAGCATTCGTTTTCCAGCACTCATGGGCAGCATTGCGCTGGCATGCGCACATGCGTTTTCGCAAGCGAACAGCGGCAGTGCCAGCGTTTCCGGAACGGTGTTCCTGGAGCGGACTGGAGAACCGTTGCACGGCGTGCGTGTGGTGCTCTCACCGCTCGGCCGCAGCGTGGAATCCGGCGAAAACGGCAGGTACGAATTTCAGAATGTGCCGGCAGGGACGTACGATCTGATCGCGCTCAATCCCGGGCTTTCCGACGAGCATCACAGCGTGCAGCTTGCCCCAGGGACAAACCAAACCGTGGATTTCCGGCTGCGAATCGCGGCGGTCCGGGAAAGCGTGACGGTGACGGCGACGGGCCGCGAGGAAACGGCGCTGAACGTGATTCAATCCGTGGCCTCGCTGGATCAACTGCAGTTGACCACGAGGAGCGCGGCATCCCTGGGTGAAGTTCTGGAAAACGAGCCGGGCGTAGCCAAGCGCAGCGGTGGACCGGGAAGTTCGCGGCCCGTGATCCGCGGCTTCGATGGCGACCGCGTCCTGGTGCTGGAAGATGGCGTCCGCACCGGAAGCTTGTCGTCGCAGTCGGGCGATCACGGCGAGCCCATCGACGTGAACAAACTGGAACGTATTGAGATCGTGCGTGGGCCGGCAACGCTCCTGTATGGATCGAACGCCATTGGCGGAGCGGTGAACGCCATCACCCGCCATGACGTATTCCATCAGCACGCGCACGAAGGCGCGCGCGGATATCTTACTGGACTAGCAGGTTCCAACAACGGCCTGGGCGGTGGATCCGGCGGTTTTGAATTCGGAACCAAAGCGTGGGAGTTCTGGGGATCGGGCGGCGGGCAGCGCACGGGCGAATATCAAACGCCCGTGGGCACTATCCTGAATTCGCAGACGCGCATGAATCAAACTGACGCCGGATTGGGGCACTATGGCGCCAAGACTTTCTTCAGCTTTAACTACGGAACAACGGACTCGCGCTACGGGGTCCCGGTGAATCCGGCCGAAGAAGTGCCGGAAGTGGCCGAGCTGCTGATGCGCCGCCACACGTTCCGTTTTAGCGGGGGCGTGCGGAACGTTGGATTCCTGGAAGATATTCAGACGCGGATCAATTATTCCGACTACAACCATCAGGAGTTGGTGGACGGGACACCTGAGACGAACTTCTTCAACAACCAGTTTATCTACCGGACGGTTTTCAATCAGAAAAAAGCCGGACGCCTGAGCGGCACGTTCGGCTTCTGGGGCATGCACCGGGATTACAAGGCCATTGGCGCGGAAGTTTTGGCGCCTCCCACAATTCAGAATGCATCCGCGGTGTTCGGCGTGGAGAGCGTCGATTTCGAGTCGTTCCATTTGCAGTTCGGAGGCCGCCTGGAGAACAACCGGTACAACCCGACGGGGCTCGCCGCCCGCTCTTTCACCGGCTTTTCCGGCAGCGTGGGCGCCAGCAAGCGGCTCTGGAAAGAAGGCTCGCTGGTTGCGAATTATTCGCACTCCTATCGCGCGCCGGCGCTGGAAGAGCTGTACAACAATGGTCCGCATCCCGGGAACCTGACGTTTGAAATCGGCAACCCGAATCTGGTGAGCGAGCGCAACGACGGCGTGGATCTTTCGTTCCGCCATCACGCCTCAAAGGTTCGCGCGGAGGCGAACTATTTTTACTACCGCATCCACGACTTTGTGTATCTGGCGCCCACGGGCGGCATCCGGGCCGGGCTGATTGAGGCCGACTACTTCCAGCAGGACAGCCGGTTCACGGGAGGCGAAGGCAAACTGGATCTGGCGCTGCATCCGAACCTGTGGCTGAACCTGGCGGTGGACGCGGTGAACGCGCAACTGACGGCATCGAGCGTCTCCCTGCCGAGGATTCCTCCCGTGCGCGGGCGCATCGGCTTTGACGCCCGCTACAGGGGCTGGAGCGTACGCCCTGAAGTGGCGATGAGCAACGCGCAGAGAAATATTTTTGAGACAGAGACGCCGACGGCGGGCTACACGCTGGTGAACGTGACGGGTTCCTATACCATCGCACGCGCACACGACTTGCATGTTATTTCGATGAACCTGTTCAACGCTGGGGACCGGCTATATCGGAATCACCTTTCTTTCATCAAGGGGTTCGCGCCGGAGGTCGGTCGCGGGGTGCGAGTGACGTACACGGTGCAATTCTTTTAGGGCAGGGAGAGTAACACAAACTTTCCGCCGTATCTACGCGAAACGCGCTTATTGTGAGCGGGCGCGCTGGGGAGACAATCGAAAGGATCGCGGGATGCTCCCGTCTGAAAGTGTCACATAGTCTGGCCGTGCCTCTCCAACCGGCAAGACTGGCTGCCCACTTCGTCTTTATCAGCCAAGTTTATGAAAAGAAAAGTCTTTCTTGGTGGCTTGCCCCTGTTTTGGGATTTCCACGTGGAGCGGTTTGTTCGGATCAACACCCACAGAGAAGGGACAACCTTTGAGTTACCGAGGCGATGAATCTCAGGCTGGGGCGTTCAGCGCGGGCCTGGCTTTCGGCGTGAATGGGAGCACCCCCGAGAATGACCGCCGCTTTCGGCCACGCTCTCTCCCACTGGTTGACTTCCCCGCCGACCTCCTGTATATTTCTGAAATACTTGATGTTGTAGCGTTTTCCCGCAAACCCGCACGATGGCCATCACCGACGAGCAAGATGTGGATGTAGGCTTCCCGCCCGACGAAGACTACGCGCATCTGATTGAGGACTACATTCACCTGGCGCCTCCCGCCGAGGGTGAGCTCATGCAGGGGCACGTGGTAAAGGTGACGCCCCAGGAAGTGATTGTCGATTTCGGTTACAAGCTGGAAGGCCTGGTCCCAATCGAGCAGGTGCGCGGTGCGGACGGATCGGTTCCCTTCAAGGCGGGTGACCCGATCGACGTGATGATCGATCGCCGGGGGCAGCAGCCTGAAGGCTATATTCTTCTTTCCTATTCGAAAGCCAGAGGCCTGCGGATCTGGGACACGCTGGAGCAAGCGATGCGCGAGGGGCTGCTGGTCTCCGGGCGCGTGCTGGAACGCACCAAGGGCGGCCTGATTGTGGATGTAGGTGTTCCCGCGTTCATGCCCGGTTCGCAGGCCGATGTGCGCCCGGTGCACGACCTGGATCAATTCGTCGGGCAAGATATTCCGGTCAAGGTGCTCAAGTTAAACCGCCGCCGTGGCAACGCCGTGGTATCCCGCAAGATGGCCGTGGAGGAAGAGGTGGTGGCGCGCAAGCACGACGCCCTGGAGCACCTCACCGAAGGCGCGGTGGTCACGGGCGTGGTCAAGAACCTCACTGATTACGGCGCATTCGTGGACCTAGGCGGCATCGACGGGTTGCTGCACGTCAGCGACATGTCGCACGGGCGCGTCCTGCATGCTTCCGAGGTGGTGCAGCCCGGCGATGAAATCACCGTCAAGGTCTTGAAATTCGACCGCGAAAAAGAGCGGATCTCGCTCGGCATACGGCAGTTGACGCCCGACCCGTGGGAGAATCTGGCGGAGCGCTACCCGCCGCAAACGCGCGTCATCGGACGCGTGATGAGCGTCACCGACTACGGCGCATTCGTGCAGATCGAGCCCGGCGTGGAGGGATTAATTCACGTTTCTGAAATGACGTGGAGCCGCCGCATGAAGCACCCCAACAAGGTGATGAAACCGGGCGACCAGGTGGAGGCGGTGGTACTGGAGGTCAAGCCGAAAGACCGGCGGGTTTCCCTCGGCATCAAGCAACTGGAAGCCGACCCATGGACCACAGTGGGCCAACGCTACAGCGTCGGCTCCGTGGTGGAAGGCCGCGTAAGGAAGATTACGGACTTCGGGGCGTTTCTTGAGATCGAAGATGGCGTGGACGGGCTGGTGCATGTATCGGACCTGTCATGGACCAAACACGTGAAACACCCTTCCGACGCCCTGAAGAAAGGGCAGGTGATGCAGGCGGTAATCCTGAATATCGACCCGCCGGCGCGGCGTTTGTCGCTGGGCATCAAACAACTGCAACCCGACGCGTGGGAAAGCTTCTTCCGCACGCATGAAACAGGGAATCTGGTGCGCGGGCGGGTGTGCCGGTCGGCGGCGTTCGGAGTGTTCGTGGAGGTAGCTCCGGGCGTGGAAGGATTGTGCCACAGATCCGAAATACCGCCCATGCCTCAGTCCACGGGAGCGGCCGAAGAATCGTTGCTGCCGATCGGCGAGGAATACGATTTCAAGATCATCAAAATGAACGAAGGCGAGAAGAAGATCGGCCTGAGCCTCCGCGCGGTGGCCGAAGACGAGGAAAGAACCCGCCTGGAAGACTACCAACGGCAGGCCGCTGCCGCTACCATGACGATAGAGGAAGCAATGCAGATTCGCGGAAAAGGGGATGACCGTTAACATGACCAAAGCCGAATTGATCGAAGAAGTCTCTCGCGTGGTGGAGATGACGCGCAAGGATTCCGAAGTCATCGTGGAAGCGATCTTCGATAGCGTGGTTCGCTCTCTGCGGGGCGGCGACAAGATCGAGATCCGGGGATTCGGGAGCTTTCGCACCAGGCAGAGGCAATCCAGAGTGGGACGCAACCCCAAGACCGGCGCCCGGGTCGATGTGCCCGCCAAACGCATTCCCTACTTCAAGCCCAGCAAGGAATTGAAGGATCTGGTGAATAGCGGAGCGGGGGGGGCGCCGCCTTCCGTGTAAGGCGGCGCGGCAGCCGGTGAGCCGAGTCATACAGATTCGGGACGCGCGCCCGTCCAGGCACCCGGCACGGGCAGCGAATCCAAAAGCCGGCAATGCAGCGTCCGGCCCTTCGGTTAGCCCACGATCTGAGGGATCAATTCTCCGGAAACGTCCGTCAACCGCATGTTGCGGCCGTTGAAGTAGTACGTCAACCGCTTGTGATCGATGCCGAGCAGGTGCAGTAGCGTGGCGTGGAGATCGTGGCTGGTAACGCGCTGTTCTTCGGCTTTGTAGCCGACGTCGTCGCTAGTGCCGATGCTCTGCCCGCCTTTGACGCCCGCGCCCGCCATGAACACTGTCATCGCGCCGGGGTTGTGATCCCGTCCGACGCCGCGCTGAGAAATGGGCATGCGCCCGAATTCGCTGTGCCACAGCACCAGTGTTTCATCGAGCAGGCCGCGCCGTTTCAAGTCCGTGATCAGGCCCTTGATGGGTTTGTCCACTTCCTTGGCGTGCAGCGTATGATTCGTCACGATGTTGGCGTGCGCGTCCCACGTGTCTTCGATGCTGACGTATGCGCCGCTCATCAATTGAACAAAACGCACTCCGCGCTCCACCAGACGCCGGGCCAGCAGGCACTGGCGGCCATAGGGCGCGGTCACCGGATCGTTAATGCCATAGAGTTGCTTGGTCTCATCGCTTTCGCTCGAAATATCCACGGCTTCCGGAGCGCACGACTGCATGCGGTAAGCAAGTTCGTAGGAGGCAATGCGCGCGGACAGCTCCGACATGCCCGGATACTTCTCGTCGAAGCCCTCATTCAACAGGTTCATCTGATCCAAACGGGCGCGCTGCTGCTCAGGCGTCATGTATTGTCCGGGGGCGGACAGATCCAGAATCGGATCGCCCTTCGAACGGAATACCGTCCCCTGGTAGGCCGCCGGCAGGAATCCCGCCTGCCAGTTGGGAGGTCCCGCATACGGGCCGCCCTTCTGATCCAGGACGACGACGAAACCCGGCAGGTTCTGGTTCTCGCTGCCCAGGCCGTAGGTAATCCACGCACCCACGCTGGGGAAGCCCATCTGGATGGAGCCGGTGTTCCATTCGTAATGAGAGATCACGTGATCGTTGGAGATTCCCTGGCAGGAATGAATGAAGGCTAGATCATCCACCATCGTCGCGATATTCGGAAAAATCTCAGAGACCCAGGCGCCCGACTGCCCGTGCTGCTTGAATGCGAAGGGGCTCTTCATCAGAGGGCCGGGGTAACCTTGGCGAACCTTGATTTCGCCCTTGCCTTCCATGGGCATGCGATCGTATTTTTCGAGCGCGGGCTTGTACTGGAACGTGTCCAGATGGCTCACGCCGCCGCTCATGAACAAGGAGATCATCGACTTCGCGCGCGGCTTGAAGTGCGGGGCCTTGGGCATGAGCGGCGTCCCGGTAACGCCGGCGGAACCCACGCAGCTGGCGTTGGTCGCCGCCAGCAGATTGTCTTTGCCCAAGAGGTCCAGCAGGGCCAGACCCCCGATGCCCATGCCGGCTTCCATCCAGAACTTGCGGCGCGAGATGTAATTTTCTTTTCGATTACGTTCGTCGTTGTTCATTGGGGTCCCCTATTTGATGTAGACAAACTCATTCAAGTTCAAAGTCACGTGAGCCAGATCAGCCAAGGCCGAGCGGACCTCGTTTTCCGGATTTGCGCCTTTGCCACGCGCCCAGGCGCGCTGCTTTTCGAGGAATGCCAGGTTGTTCCTCATCTCCGATGGCGATGGGTCGCGACTGAGGGCGATCTGGTACATGATCCGGATTTCCTTTTCCGGATCGGCGCCCGCTTCCTTAATCACACGCTCGGCGAAGTGCCCGGCTTGCATCAGCATGAACTCATTGTTCAGCAGCGTCAGCGCCTGGGTGGGCACGGTACTGGTGGCGCGTTTTTCGCTGGTCACGTTCAAATCGGGCTCGTCGAAGACCTCGAACATCGGATACTTCAGGCCGCGCTTAACGTAGGCGTATACGCCGCGTCTCCACGTGGAAGGCTCTTCCTTGGTCAAATCCCATGTACCGCGCGGCTGATCCGCACGCACTGAAACGGGGATAGCCGGGAAGAACGGCTCCCCGCCGGCTTGCAAGTTCAACTTTCCGCTGGCGTCCAGCACCGTATCGCGGATGATTTCCGCTTCCATGCGCCGCGCGGGGAAACGCCACAGGTAGGCATTGGTGGGGTCGGCGGCCAGATCGGCTTCGCGTGAAAAACCAGAGGCCATCTTGTAGGTGGCCGAGGTCATGATCAGGCGGTGCATTTTCTTGATGCTCCAACCCTGGCCTACAAATTCCGTAGCCAGCCAGTCCAGCAGTTCCGGATGCGAGGGCAGCGTACCCATCTTTCCGAAGTTTCCCGGCGTGGAGACGATGCCCCGGCCGAAATGCCAGGCCCACACGCGATTGATCATCACACGCGCGCTAAGAGGGTTGTCCTTGGAAGCGATGGCTTCGGCCAGCGCCCTGCGACGTCCGCTGCTCATATAGTCGGGCCGGTTGGGCGGATGAACCGCCGGCGACGTCGAGTTCAGAATCGATAGAAATCCGGGCTGGACCTGAAACGTCTTTTCGTCGGCCTTGATGTCTTCCCCGTTCGCAGCGAAAAACAGCGGCGGCACTTCGAACTTCTGTCCGGCTGCCGGAATGTAGCAACACTTGATGTCGTACGTCGGCCGGCCGGTTCCGGGTATGTTTGAATCACCCAAACCGTCCGGAGACAAGCGGTAGTCGCCATCCCGCACGCCATCGGCGACGGGCAGTGGAGGGGGCAGGCGATCTTCAATCGCATCGATCTTGGCCTGCAGCGCGGCGCGTTTCGCTTCATCCGCTTCACTCAACTTTAAACCGCCCCGGCGGCCGTAGTCGCCGGCGCCGAAAACCTGGTCGGCCTTCGCTCGCGCCCTGGCCTTGGCACTGGCGTTGACATCAACCACGATACTATCGGGATCCACGTCCGCGCCCAAGGTCAGCACTTGGGCCACCAACAATTTCTGTCCCGGCGTGCGCTGCGCTTCCGGAGTCCGGATGGCGGCCTGGATGTCGGCGGGGTATTTTTTCAGAGCGTCTTCCACTTGCTGCGCCCGCTGTTTTTCGCGGTACGGCTTTTCGATGCGCGCGATTTCCTGGCGCAGCGGCGTCATTTCCTTTTCAAGGACTTTGACGATCTTTGCGTATTCATCCACCTGTGCCTTGGGGGCCAGCGGATGATCATAGTCCACATAACCCCAGAACGCGGCCATGGACTTGTAATAGTCCAGGCGCGAGATAGGATCGAATTTGTGATCGTGGCAGCGCGCGCAGTTCACCGAGAGTCCCATGAAGCCCTGGAACGTCGTGCGGATCATGTCGTCCATGTAGTCATATCGGTAGGACGGATAGTTCTTCTCGCGGAAGCGAACACGCGGGCCCACACGGTAGTACGTGGTGGCGGTCAAGCTATCGTTATCCGGTTGGTCCACTTCATCGCCAGCCAGTTGCTCCACCACAAAACGGTCGTATGGCTTGTCCTGGTTGAACGCCTTAATCACGTAATCACGGTAGCGCCATGCGTTGGCGATACTGATGTCGAACTCAAAGCCGGAGCTATCGGCGAAGCGCACCACGTCCAGCCAATGCCGTCCCCAGCGCTCTCCATAATGGGGAGACGCCAGCAGGCGGTCCACTAATTTCTCATAAGCATCGGGCGCGGGATCTTTGACGAAAGCATCCACTTCAGCCGGCGGCGGCAGCAGGCCCACCAGGTCTAAATACGCGCGCCGGATCAAAGTTCTACGGTCCGCCTCCGGCGCCGGCTCCAGTCCTTTCTTGTCGAGCATGCTGCGGACGAAGCCGTCGATAGGGTTCCGGCTCCAGCGCGCATCGCTGACGACGGGCACGGGATGGCGCACCGGTTTCTGGAATGCCCACCATTGGCGATCCTGCGCCGTAAGCGTTCGTTCCTTATAGCCGACGGCCGAAAGGCCTGACGTGGGAGCTGGAACCAACGGGTGGGCCGCGACGGGACTGGATTCCCACTTGGCGCCCTGGTTGATCCAGTCTTTGAGAAGAGCGACTTCCTGAGCGTTCAACGCGGGGACGGGGGCCATGGGCATGGCAGGTTGCTGCAATCCCGCGACGCGGAGGTAAAGAGGACTGGCTTCGGCATTGCCAGGAACCAGGGCCGTGCCTTTTTCCCCGCCCTTCAACATGCCCTCGCGGCTGCTCAGGTCGAGCTTCGACATCTGAAGCTGCGCGCCGTGGCACTGAGAGCAGCGCTGAATGACGGGAAGGACATCCTTCTCCGAGACTTCTTTTTGGGCGACCAGCCTCGGCTCGAAAAACAGGGTGATCGCTGCTATGCCGGTCACCACCATTCCGAGCACCATCGCGTAGCGCGCGCGACTCCTGCGAACCGCTTCAGCTGCCATTTGTAGCCTCCTGGCTTGCCCGCTCGCAGTGCTGTGCGAATCGGGCGTTGTGCACTTCCGCTCAAACTAGAATACGACTTGCAAACCCCGGTGACAAGCCCCGCCCGCCTCGGAACACCCCTCGGGAGCGCCGTGGCGTTGCCATTCGTCCTGGTGCTATGAACTTTTGAGGAACACGCGCAAAACGGAGTGCGGCGCGAGGCTGTTCCTGAGTCCCTTGGCGGTGCGCGTCGCACCCTTTGCGCTTCTAACTATAAGTGACTATTATCGGCAATTTCTGCTATAGGCCCTCGAACTCCTGACACAATCTACCGGCGCGGGAAGCGTGAACTGGCTCGCCACCCGCGGGTGGGCTCTCCCCTAAGCGGGTGGGCTCTCCCCTAAAAGGATAGTTTCAGGCTGAATCGGATCGTTCGTTCGTCGAGTCCATCTCGGCCGACATTAGCAATGTTTAGTGCCTGCATGAACGCGCTGCTGTTGATGGAGTTGTTGGCGTTGGTACTCGTGGAATCGCTGAAGCCGGGACTCGCATGATGCGGCGTGTTCGCAACGTTAAACATCTCGCCCCGGAACGAGAAGGTCCATCTTTCCCCAAAGCGAAATTTCTTCTCTATGCCTGCGTCCACGTTGATCAGCCCGGGTCCTCGCAAAACGTTCTGGCCGCACGTCCCGAAACGCCCGGAAGCCGGTGCTTTAAAAGCGGACGGGTCATACCAGCGAAGGATATCCCCGGTCTGCTGGGGTTTACTAAGGCAGTCGGCACGCTGGAAGGAACCAATCGCGTTCAGTGTCGGTTGCGCGGCAACGGCGGTAAACGGCCGTCCACCGTAGGCGCTGAACAGACTGCTGAGCTGCCAGCCACCCAGGATTCGGGCCGCCATGCCGCTCGAAACCCAACGCTTGCCCTTACCAAAAGGCAACTCCGCAACCGTTGTTAGCTGGAAGTTATGCGTGATGTCGCCGGCCAGGGTGCCGTAGTTAAAGCTTCGGTATAACCAAGGCATGGCTGCCCCCCCTCGGAGTCCCGAGGGGTTGGTGAATCCCAGGTTCTTGCTGAAGGTGTAGCCCGCAGTGAGGGTTACACCAGAAAAGCGAGCCCGCGTACTTCCCTGCAAGGAGTCGTAACGGGATGTTCCCATCACGCCGAGGAGCGGAGTACTGGCAATCCGACCGTCGTTTATGGCTTGCCCGTTACGACCCGGAGTATTTAGGAGCAGCCAGGCCGTCCCGGTGCCGATCGGAGACCAGTTTTTCTCGAGAGAAGTCTGCGGAGATATCTGTGTTGAGCCGGCGTACGCAACCGAGGCGGTCCAGTCCTCCCTTACGCGCCCCTCGATCGTGAAGTTATAAGTCGCGTTATAGCCCCGCTTAAAGTTGGCTCGATCAAAATCGCCCAAGCCTGCGTAACCGGGTACCGGCACTTTACCGGTGCTCAAATCCGGCACAACTAGTATGGGGATCCCCTGACGAAGGGTGGTGGCATAGGAGAAGGCATTCGGAGAAATAAGGACTTGCCCCAGTATATTAGGGAAGTTAAGCCGGGCAAGCCCGAAAAGATTGATCGGGTCGGTTGCCATGCCGTAACCGGCTCGGATGACAACTGAGCGACCGAGGCGGTAGGCCACTCCCAGCCGGGGAACCAAACGCAGCTTGGATTTGTCAATGCCACAGTCAAGCGGGATGGCTCCGACTCCGCAAATCACCATGTTGTTGGTGCTGTCGTCGTAGTACTCTATGCCGGTGCCTGCGCGCGTAGGAAACGGGAAATAGTCGGCGCGGACTCCCGCATTCACTGTCAGCTTTGGCGTGACTTGCCACTGATCACGGGCGTAAAGCGCGAGCCACTTGGAACGGCTGCGAAGGATGTCTGGGAAGTGATATACCTTGCCGGAGTCTGCGGAAAGGCCCAGCAGAAATGAGGCAAACGCGTTGTAGTCGTTCCCAGCGGGTCCCCCTCTAAGTTGCGTTGTTCCCTGGGTAAAATGGAATCCCCCGGCGCCGGTTATGAAATTGCCGCTGGGAGGTTGGTACTGGGTCGCGTTTGAAGCCTGGAAGTCAGAATCGAAACCGAAGCGCAGGTTGTGATTTCCCTTGATCCAACTGAGATTGGCGTTCATGTTCCTCTGCGGATCATAGTATTGTTGGGGTTGAAACCGGGTCTGCGAACCGAGATTCGCGAAGCCGTCGATCACGATGCTCGGCATCCCGCCCTCGTTTAACGCCCTTTCCCGTGACAGGCTCGATGTGTTTAAACCTGGAATTTGCAGCAGTGTCCACCCTAAATTTTGATCCTGGGCTGGCTGCTTGCTGTAGGCAATATTAATGGAATAGCCGAAATGCGCGTCGAATACGAGCCTGGGACTGAGGATGTACGTTCCGGAAATGGTGCCATTGAAGACATTGGTGGCTCCCTGCCCGGCAGCGGTGTTGGTAAGGGACATATTAGGCCCGCCAAGAACGCCGAACTGTTGAGGCGTCGTCCAGTAATTGTTGCCCCAACCTAAACGAACAAACATGCTGAACTTTTCGGTGGGGTTCCAGGAAATCTTGCCGTCAGTTTGGCCGCGCCGCAAGTAGGTGTTCCCATCAGTCAGTAAGTTTCTGGCGAGACCCAACGATCCCGTTCCGAGCTGGTTCGGAAGCGACCACTCGGGCCTGCCAAGCAAGTTCTGTACACCAGAGTCGATCCGGTTTGGTGTAATGATGTTTCCTGCAAAAGGCACCCTGCCGGTGCCATCCGCATTGCCGGTGAGTGGATCGTAAATGGGAGTGGGAGAGCCGGTTAAGTTTCCCGCCCTCATCGCCGCGTTGGGGACCTGTGCAATAAACGGAGCAGTCTGGCTGAAGCCAGTAGTGTCCGGCTAACCGTAACTGGATGGGCGGCAAGCCATAGCAGCAC
>CAMAUG010000077.1 GCA_945861255.1 Candidatus Sulfopaludibacter sp. SbA3 | reverse complement strand
TTATTCGGCTCTCACGTTTAACGGCCATCGCATTCATTACGACCGCCGCTATACAACCGAAGTGGAGGGCTACCCCGGTTTGGTGGTGCACGGCCCGCTGATCGCGACGCTGCTGCTCGATTTGCTGCGCCGGAAGCTTCCGCAGGCGCAGGTGACGAAATTCACGTTCCGCGCGGTGAGTCCGCTGTATGATATCGCCCCGTTTTCGGTGTGCGGAAGTCCGGATGGAGCGGAAGTGAGGCTGTGGGCGAAGAACTCCGGCGGCGGGCTGGCGATGGAAGCCACGGCGATTTGCGCGTCATAGGCGAGAGGCCGTCACCGCCGCAGATTCCGCGGCTCCGTCCATGATCTTTTACCGCGATGTGGCCCATGGGCCGGCGTGCCGGCGCGATAGCATGGAGACATGTCTTTCGCGCAGGCTTGGGACTCCGAAAACTACGCGCGTACTGCACGATTTGTCTCCGATCTGGGATCTCCCGTGATAGAGTTGTTGGCGCCCCAGCCGGGCGAGCGCATTCTTGATCTCGGTTGCGGAGACGGGGCGCTCACGAAAAACCTGGTGGATCTTGGGTGTGACGTCGTTGGCGTGGATTCAAGCGCTCCCCAGATTGAGGCCGCGAGGAAGCTTGGGCTGGATGCGCGCTTGATGGACGCCGATGCGTTGCCGTTCCTGGAGGAGTTCGACGCCGTCTTCAGCAACGCGGTGCTGCACTGGATCAAGCGCGCCGACCCGATGATCGCCGCCGTGTACCGCTCTCTTAGACTGGGGGGCCGCTTTGTTGCCGAATGCGGCGGCTATGGCAACGTGCATAAAATCCGGGCGGCACTTGTCCGAGCCTTGGACCAGCGCGGGATGGATGGGGAAGCGCATGTGCCATGGTATTTCCCGACTCCCGGCGACTACGCAACACGATTGGAGCGAGCCGGTTTCCGCGTCGATAACATTGCACTGATTCCGCGTCCGACGCCTCTGCCGGGAGACATCATCGACTGGCTTGAGACATTCGCACAAGGCTTCCTGCATGACCTTCCCGGCCTCGCGCGGGCGGAATATCTGCAGGAGGTTCGTGCCGTACTGGAGCCGCAATTGCGTGAAAGCACCGGAATCTGGGTAGTGGACTACGTGCGATTGCGGTTTGCCGCCACCAAGGTGACGCCGCCGTGACAGCTTGCAGCAGGTAGCCGCTGATTGTCTAGACTGCTCGAAACAACAGCACGTCCAGGCTAAACGTGACCCGCATCGCTTCGGCAGGCTGGGCTCGCATCGGCCGGTAAATGGAAAGCAGGACGTCGCGAACGGCGGAGGCGTCGAGTTCGGCCGTGGTGGTGACGCGGCGCTGATCGACGAGCGTGAAGCCGTGCGCGAAGGTCTCGACCGTTCGGGCCACTCGATCGCGGCCGGCGGCGCCCACACGGCTGCGCAGCTCCATGAGGTCTTCCGGCGCGGGAATAGCCACTAGCAGGTTTCCGCCGTCGCGCAGGACACGCCGGAACTCTCCCGCGTTCATCCGCGCGGTGATCGATAAGACGATGGAGAATGAGCCGCCGGTGTAGGGCAGGAAGCGATCCGCGTTGACCACCACCCATTCCCGTTTCCCCTCGGACGGAGGGTAGCGCCGCGCCGCGGCATCCACAGCCCGCGTGGATATATCGACGCCGTGCGCATTGAAGCCGGCTTGGCGTGCCAGGTTGCCGAGGTAGAAACCGTCACCGCAGCCGGCATCCAAAACGATGTCGTTCTCACGCGCGGCCAGCATCTCCGCGATGGCATTCAGCAGCGGTTTGGTGACGCCAAGATCGTGCAAGCGCCGCCTCGCCGCTAAAGCCTCGGCGGTATCGCCCGGATGTTTGGATCGCCGGTCTTGCGGCTGAAGAAGATTGATATATCCGCTGGAAGCAACGTCGAAGGAATGTCCACGCTCACAAAACAGCCGCTGCTCCGCTCGCTCCAGCGGCATGTGGCAGTCGCGGACGGAGCAGAGGAGCATGTCATCCCATTCCCATCGCTGTGAGCACGTCCCGGAACTCCTGAGCCGCCAGCTCCAGTTGTTCCTGGGTATGTGCCGCGCTCACTTGTGTACGGATGCGTGCTTTGCCCATGGGCACTACCGGATACGAGAACCCGATCACGTATATTCCGCGCTCCAGCAGCAGTTCCGCGGCGCGCGCGGCTTTGGCGGCGTCACCGATCATGACCGGCACAATGGGATGCTCGCCCGGCTGGATATACAGGCCGAGATCCGTCATCCGGTGACGGAAGAATTTGGTGTTGGCGTGTAGTTTTTGCACGAGTTCGTTTGAGGACTTGAGAATATTCAATGCCTCTATGGTCGCCGCCACGATGCACGGCGCGACCGAATTTGAAAACAAGTACGGGCGCGAGCGCTGCCGCAGCAGGTCGATCAACGGCTTCGCCGCCGCAACGTAGCCGCCGCTCGCGCCTCCCAACGCCTTGCCTAACGTGCCGGTCAAGATATCCACGCGGCCCATGGTTCCGGTATGCTCATGCGTGCCGCGCCCGCCCGCGCCCATGAAGCCGACGGCGTGCGAATCGTCCACCATCACCATGGCCTGGTAGCGCTCCGCCAGATCGCAGATGTCATGCAACGGCGCGATGGTGCCGTCCATGGAAAACACGCCATCCGTCGCGATCAACCGGAACCGCGCGGTGGCGGCGGCTCGGAGCTGCTGCTCCAGATCCGCCATGTCGCGATTCTTGTATCTAAAACGCCGCGCCTTCGACAAGCGCACGCCGTCGATGATGGAGGCGTGATTCAGTTCATCGGAAATCACGGCGTCTTCTTCGCCCAGCAGCGTCTCGAACAATCCGCCGTTTGCGTCGAAACACGACGAATACAAGATGGTGTCTTCCATGCCGAGAAAATCGCTGAGGTCGTGTTCCAGCCGCTTGTGCTGCTCCTGGGTGCCGCAGATGAAGCGCACGCTGGCCATGCCGTAGCCCCAGCGGTCGAGCGATGCGCGCGCCGCCGCCATCACGCGCGGGTCGTCCGCCAGCCCCAAGTAGTTGTTGGCGCACAGCACGATGACGTCGGCGCCGCTCTCGAGCAGTGCATGAGGCCGCTGCGGCGACGCCAGCACGCGCTCCGGCTTCCACAACCCCGCGCCGTGGATTTCCGCCAGCACGGACTCCGCGTGTTGTTGGTAGGTTCCCAGCATTAGCGCAATTCCTCCCAGTTGAGAATTACCTTGCCGCTGTCGCCGGAGCGCATCACGTTGAAACCCTCCTCGAAATCCTTATAGGTGAACCGGTGCGTGATCACGGGCTGCAAGTCGAGTCCGGATTGCAGCAGCACCGTCATCTTGTACCAGGTCTCATACATCTCACGGCCGTAGATACCCTTGATGGTCAGCATGTTGAAGATCACGTCGCGCCATTTGATGGCCATCTCCTGCGCCGGAATCCCGAGCATGGCGATGCGCCCGCCGTGCGCCATGTTGGCGATCATGTCGCGAAACGCCGCCGGATTGCCCGACATTTCCAGGCCTACGTCGAAGCCCTCGCGAAGTCCAAGTTTCTTCTGGGCGTCCTTTATGGAATCGGTTTTCACGTTCAGCGCCAGGTCGACCTTCATCTTGCGGGCCAGATCCAGACGGTAATCGTTAACGTCGGTGATCACCACGTAGCGCGCGCCGGCGTGCCGCACCACGGCTGCCGCCATGATCCCGATGGGCCCCGCGCCGGTGATCAACACGTCCTCGCCCAATACGTTGAACGACAGCGCGGTGTGCACGGCGTTGCCGAACGGATCGAAGATGGCGGCCGCGTCGCGATCCACTTTCGGATCGTGCCGCCAGATGTTGGTCATCGGCAGGGCAATGTATTCGGCGAAACAGCCGGGACGGTTGACGCCCACGCCGGACGTGTTCGCGCACAAATGCCGGTCGCCGGCCAGGCAATGGCGGCACAACCCGCACACCACGTGCCCTTCGCCGGAAACCAGATCGCCGGGATGGAAATCGGCGACGTTCGATCCCACCTTGGAAATCTCGCCGACAAACTCGTGTCCGATCGCCATGGGTACGTGAATGGTTTGCTGCGCCCACGCGTCCCAATCGAAGATATGGACATCGGTACCACAGATGCCGGTGCGCAGCACACGGATCAGAACGTCGTTAATGCCGATGGCGGGCTCCGGGATATCCTGCAGCCACAATCCGGGCACGGCTTGCGCTTTGACTAACGCTTTCAATGGGCCTCCTGGCTAGTGGAAAAGGTCGGCGAGTTTCACTGGCCCGCTCCTTCGGCGATTCGGCCCATTCGCGACCAAGTTCTTCCGCCGGGCAATTTGACGGACTGCGCATTGCAGGTGGTGGAGCCGGCTTTGGCGCGCCAACCCTCCACTTGGATCGTGTCCCCGGGCTTGAGCGTGTCTTGGTACCAGCCGCTGCGAGCGTGCGTATTCGGAGCGCCGCCTTCGCACTGCCACTTGGCCACAGCCCCGTGGGCATCCTGCACGTCGAAATAAAAACGGATATGGGGATTGGTCCATGCGAGCGCGGTCAACGTGCCTTTCAGCATGACCTGTTTGTCGTAATCGAACTCGGCGGCGAATGAATGATGCGCCCTCGCGGAGGCCGCGGCCAGCACGCCCGCGACGGCCAGAGCGCCGAATTTTGTGGACATGACGAGCCTCTGAACACCGACCACACTAACATAGTCGTGCATTTCCATTCCACGCGTCCGGCGCCCCGTCGCGCTCCGTCCCCTCAGGATCTCCTCCGGATCCCGCCCTCGGGTCAGGCACCGCGGGCTGCGGGGTGACCGTCCGCGTGGTACCCTCAACGAAGGTCCTCTTGCGAGCTTGAACCTGCGGCGGACAACAGATTCGAAAGGAAGAATCGATCAATACATCGAGGGATACATATGCGAAGAAACATTACTGCTCTTTCCAGCCTGCTCCTGTTGGCATCGTCGCTGGCGATCGCGCAACAGCCGCCGGCCAATCAACAAAAGGCCCCGCCGCCACCCATGAGTTTCTTCATCACCAGCGTGGGCAAGGGCGATGGCGCGAACCTCGGCGGCCTGGCCGGCGCGGATCAGCACTGCCAGAATCTGGCCGCGGCCGCGGGCGCGGGCAACCGCACGTGGCGTGCGTACCTCAGCACGCAAGGCCCCGGCGCCGTGAATGCGCGCGACCGCATCGGCACGGGACCGTGGTTCAACGCCCGCGGCGCGGCCGTCGCGCAGAACGTCGGCCATCTGCACGGCGATACGCTGGAACAAGCGCGCTTGGGCAACACCTTGACGCGCGTGACGGCTATCGACGAAAAAGGCAATCCCGTGAACGGAGTGGGCGCCACGCCGAATATGCACGACATGCTGACCGGTTCGCAGCCCGACGGGCGCGCCTTTACCGACGCCATGGATCACACTTGCAACAACTGGACCAGCAACGGCGCGGGCACTGCCCAGTTGGGGCACCATGACCGCACCGGCGGATCCAACATGTCCTGGAATGCCGTGCATCCCAGCCGCAGTTGCAGCCAGCCGGACCTGGTCGCTACTGGCGGCGCGGGGCTGTTTTATTGTTTCGCGATCGACGCGCCGCGGTAGTAACGAACCTGAGCGAAGTTATCGAAGGGGCCGCCCGAACAGGGCGGCCCCTTTCTTCATAGCGCAGCAATGAGCGGGGATGCAGGCCGGCGCTATCGTTTGGCGAAGGTCACCAGATACTGCGAATCCGTGATGCGGTCGATCTTCGAAAGCATGCGGAAGCCGTTGCTTTCCACTTCACGGATGAGTTCGGCTTGATCGAAGCGCAGGTGATCGGGCCGGTCGGCTTTGTGGAACTCGACGATGGCCAGATGCCCGTCTTTCTTCAGCCCACGCGCCAGTGCGGCCAGTACTTTGGCGGGCTGCTCCATGTGATGGTAGGCGTCCAGAACCAGCGCCACGTCCACGGCGCCCGGCGGGAGGTTAGGATCGTCCGCCGCGCCCAGCACGGCGGTCACGTTGGTGAGTCTCGCGGCGGCGATTCTGGCCTTGGCGCCGTCCAGAAAATCGGTTTGAATGTCCTCGGCGATGACCTTGCCGGAAGGACCCACGGCTGTGCTGAGGAAGGGAAGCATGTAGCCGACGCCCGTGCCGATATCGGCGGCGGTCATGCCGGGCTTCAGTTGCAGAGCCGCAACGATGGCTTCAGGCTTCTGCGTTCGATCACGCTCCGGATTCGCCAGCCGCTTGGCCACGTTAGCCCGGCCTTCCTGGGTGCGATAGTCTTTGTTGACGTCCGGGGCGGCGTTGCCGCCGGCTTGGGCCCACGCGGATGCCGCGGGAATCAGAATTGCGCAGAGAAATCGCATGATGGAGTCACGTCTTTCAGCCGGTGAGTTCATCATAAGATTGTAACCCTCCGGGATTGTAACCCGCCGGCCACGGAGCGTGCGTACCGTCTCCTGGCAGGGCTTTAGTTTTCAGGCTTCCGGATCGCTATTCAGACTCGGAACCGCCACTTGCCGCCGGCAGCTTGAGATATTGCTTCTTGCCGTAGTTGACCTCTTCGGCTTCAAACGTTTCCACGCCAAGGCGCGTGATCTCAAAGCGGTTATTATCGGCGCGAATCACGAACTTGCTCTCACGCAGAAACCATAGAGCGAACTCCAGGTGCTCCATGGGGCAGCCGAGCATTTCGCAAAAATCGCGCACTTTCATAAACGGGGAATGCGGCTCGGCCAAGCGCTTGGCGTAGAGGAGCCGCAGAATGCCTTTGCGCTTACGGAGTTCGGCCTGCACGCCCTGCGTGCTCTGGAGTGAATCGAAAATCTTGTAGCGGGTCTTGTCCGACTGCGCCAGTTTCACGTCGTGCGCGGCGCGTTTTTCAGGCTCGCTTAAGATGGTGTTCGCCTCCACCACCTGGCGGAATTTCTCGTCGTTGCCGGTCTCTTTGTTATCGGGGTGGTAGCGCTGGGCCAATACATGAAATACGCGCCGGATGGTATCGGTGTCCGCAGCGCGGCTGACTTGCAGGATCTCATAATAATCGACGTCTTCGCCGTCGGACGAAGGCGCGGGAGCGGCTTGCTCCTGCTCCACATCCGGCTCCAGTTCGGCGTGATACTTCCCAATTCCGGCCAGCCGGCAGGAGCGGACCCGGTACTTGCCGCGCAGGGGCAGGATACCGTCGGGCGTTTCCACTTCACCCGCGACGCCTACCTGCACGCCCGATCCCACAGCGGTGGTGAGCAGAACTTTGAGGACTCCGTCCACCTGGGAAATGAGGCTGCCGCGCAGCCGCGACGAGGGGCCCGCGCCGGCGTCCAGGATCACTGTGATCTGGGAGACGGGATGTGGAATCTGGATGGGCTGAGCTTCAGCAGACGCTATTGGCACGATTTCTCCCCTAGGGCTTAAGATCGGCCGATTCAGCGAAAATCGTAGCCGGCAGGACGCATTTAGTCCCGCGTAAGGTATTCAGTTTAGAGCCACACCACCGGTTAGCGGCCGCCGCCTAATGCGAAGAGCATATCCCGATCAACTTGGACCTTCTCATCCGCGAGCCATTCGGATTCGATTCTTGCCCCGGCGGATGCAGCGGATGTGTGTGGATTTCCGCCTGCGCGCCCCATTCGATGAGATGGTTGGCCCGCGCCGGGTCCGCGGCAAGCAACTCACGTAAGCCGGTCGCGTCACCGCGCTGGATGGCTGGCTTGATGTCCATGCAGTCCCTTGCCGTGATCCTGCGTCTCTAATGTCCGGAGGAGTGCAGGGCGGACGACGGGGGCACCAGACCCTGCATGCGCAGGTAGGTGGTGACGGTGCCGTAATCCTCGGCGTCATGAACGTTGTTGTACATGAAGGCGTGGGCCCGCATGCCTTCGACGAGGCCGCTCGACGAGCCTCCCACCTTGGGCGCGATTTCCATCAGCCACGCCTCCGAGGCGGCGGCGAGGACGCGGTCGCAGTATGCCACCGAGTCCTTTAGGGCTTTCACGATGCCTGCTTTGGCGAAACCCGCGCGAAGGTCCGGCGCCGCCTGGCGTGCAACACCGGAAGGTACGCCGGCTTGATTGCAGAAGGAATAGTGCGATACAGCCGCATGGATCAGCTGCTCGCCGAAGTTGCGGACATCGGGCGTCGGGCGAAAGGTATAACCGGATTCCGGCATCATCTCAGCCGCCATGGTCAGGTAATTGGCGTTCACGTCAAAGGATCGCTGGACGACGGCGCCGAGAGGGCGATTCTTGAACGTCTCCAGACGCGCCTGTTCCCGCGCCGCCGATTGATCGTAGCGGGCGGCGAGCGCCTCGCTCATCTTTATCTGCTCCGGCGTCAAACTCGGGACCAGGCCGGTTTGCGCGGCGCCGAGCTGTTGCCAGGCATCTATCAGAACCGGCTTAACGATTGCGGTGAACAATTCATAGGCCGGTGGATGGAAATGGAGACCATCGGGGCGATACAGGTCCGTCCGCGGCTCACCGTGCGCATCGAAGATGACGGGATTCAAATCCAGGTAACGCAAATGGGGCGTGGTGGACGCCAGCGCCAGCATTTCCGCGTTGACGGCATCCACCACGCTCCACCGCGCGCGCTTGTCGGGCGACTTGTTGATGGCGACGAAGTATACCCGCGTGCCGGGCAGGGCGGCATGCGCGCGCTGGACGAAGGCTTTGATGCGCGCGGCGATCGCCGGGGCCGGCTCCCCCGCGTTCACGTCGTTACTGCCCGTGTAGTAGACGATGATCCGCGGACGATACGGCAGGACGATCTGATCCATGTAGTGCAGCACTTCCCACGTTCGAGACCCCCCGAACGCGCGGTTGAATACAGGAAGCGGCGCCATCTGATCCTTCAAGTTGGCCCACTGCCGGAAGATACTGCTGCCGATGAAGAGAATCCCCTGCTGAGGCGGCGGAGAGTTTCGGTCGCTTTCAAGGAACGCCTTGATCTGGTCGGCAAAGCCCACTGGGCGCGCGGTCTGACTCTCCTGCGCCGCAGCGGGGCGGACCATGAGAAGGGCGAGCATGGCGACGGTTGTCGCGATGGTCCCGATTCTCGGCTTCTGTATCATGCTCTTGTGCTCCTTCCTGATGTGCTCACGAGTTGCTGCGAAGCCGGCTATTAGTCTAGCATCCAGACAGTCCGGCCATTCCTACGGTGTGCTCCGCATTGAGGTCCGTGGCGTCTTACGCGTTTGGCAATCTCCCCGATTACGTAAATGGCGGGAACGATAAAGATCCATTCGATGGGATAGCGATAGCGGCGGTCCACCTGGATCACGTAATAGATCAATGGGTAGGAGAGCAAGAAGATATTGACCAGCCGTAGGGCGGGTCCGGCGGGCATCCGCCAGATTCCCACCAGCCCGATCAGCGTGATGAGCGTGGTTGCCAGCGTAGATTTCCACCTGTGGCTGGGATAGAGCCAGAACTTCCAAAAGCGTTCGAACGTGAGATTCGAGAATTGGTTGGGGTGCTCCGCCACCCAGTCCAGTCCGGCCCGGAGTTCTTCACGGTTGTACGTTACTTCCCCTTTGGTTTGCACCGCAAGGGCGGCGGCGACGTTCTGACTCGGGTGGAAGCGCGTGATGAATCCGTTCGATACGTTGTCTTCCATTAACGCGGATGACTCGGGCCGGTTCGACAGATGAAACTCGAGGCCGAAATTTGAGCGCAAGGCGACCACACCATGCAGCTGATTCCAGTTCCGCGCCATCCAGGGGACTTGCAGGATTCCAAACACGAGTACCGTGACGAGCACGGATTGGATGCGCCGGAAGGCCACGATTTCGTACAAGAGAATCGCCGCGAAGACCACCCCTGATATGGGTGATATGTAGGCCGCGACGCTCCAGTAGAATCCCGTGAGCAATGACCACGGCATCCCAGGCCGGGGATCGCGCCAACTTCGCAGCGTATGCAGAAACAGAAGCAGAAGCGCGAGCGCCAGATAAGGCTGCTCCCACGATGCTTCGCCGGTTTCCGCGAAACTCTTGTAAGGGGCGAGCGCGGAAATCAATCCAGCCGCGGTACCGGCCCAAGGTGGAAGCCGCAGCGCGTCTCCAATCCGGGGAAGCAAAGCGTACTGCAACGAGCTCACAATCCCGCTTACCGCCCGTTTGGCTTGTTCGCCCTGGAGGCCCACGCCGAAGACCATGTAGATCAGACTGAGAAAGGCCGTATATCCAGGAGCCACGTGCGCGGTGGAACCGGTGGAGATCGCGTAAGGATCGGCGAATGTTCCATGCAACGCCAGCGACTTCGCCACCTTCTCCAATTCGTCATAACCGCTACCCGGTGGCGGAATGGTAGTGAAGACCTGTGTGAGGCGGACGATAGCCGCCACGGCAAAGATCGTCCAAAACGAATGTTTTTGGATCGCAGCAAGAAACGCAGCGGCAGGCATTAGAGGGCTCTTGAGTCCCCCGCGAGGCGTGAGAGGGCGCGTTCTTCCTCGTGTTCACGGGAGCTGTTGCAAACCACAGACTTCCATTATGCTGCAACTGAGCCGTGGTGGCAGGGTCGGAACGCGGCTCTTAGCGCCGGGAAGATCTGGATGGTACGATGGACCGAAAGGCGATGAACGACATGGGCGCGCTGCCGCTCCTAACGGTCTCTGGCGCATCGCCTGGCAACTCATTGCAGGGCCCTTAGCACAGCGGTTAGTGCAGCGGACTCATAATCCGTTGGTCGATGGTTCGAATCCATCAGGGCCCACCAACACTCTCCTTTGCGGATCAGTTTGGCCTGCGATGCTCGGGGCGAAAATTACCGCAGGTTGTGGGAGGCTGCCCAGTCGGCTTCCTGTTTCGCGATGCGCTCGGCGCGCGCCTTCAGTAGAGGGCCAATTTCGCAGTCAAGGCATTCCGTGCCATCGGTAACTTGCCCTTCCGTGGACAATCCAGCCGCAATCATGTGCTTCTTGAGCAACTCCGCCGTCTCCCGCTGCTCGTGATAAAAATTGGTGTACTTGATACCGTTCGCCACCGTAAGCGGGGTCCATCAGCGAGAGTCCCTGGCATCCAGTTTCGCGCCCTTTGCCACCAGGTAATCGACAATCGAGTTAGCTCCCCGATAAGCAGCGCCGTGAAGCGGGGTGTCCCCAAACGCATCTTTCCCGTTCACGTCGTTACCTTTTTCCACGCAAATCTTCACCGCTTCCAATTGCTCTGGTTCCTGGCTCTGAAGTGATCCGCCGTCTTCACTCGGATTCCAGATCAACACCCCGGCGGCCGCCATCAGCGGCGTGACGTTGTCAACGGTGGTGATGTTGGGATCGGCCCCTGCCGCCAGCAGTACATTCATTGCCTCCACATCGGTGTTTTTCGCCGCCAGCAGGAACGGTGTCGCGCCCAGACGGATCAGCCGGTTATGTTGGCCATCTCTCATACCGTCCTTGCTCATCCGCGCATTCACGTTGGCGCCTTTGGCAATCATTTTCTTGACCAGCTCAATGCTCTCCATCGTGCCGGGTTCGATGGGTCCGGGAGTTCCGAAATAGAGATTGGGCCGGCGTTCCCGAATCAACTGATGCAGCGTTCCAACCCGCATCCGCCATATTCGGATCGGCTCCACGGTCCACCAGCAAGCTCGCCAGCTCCCAGTGGCCGTTGGCACATGCCACGACGAGCGCACTTCGGCCGTCCGATAGCTTGTCGTTCACATTGGCGCCCGCTTCAAGCAACGCTTTCGCTGCGCCGATGTGGCGGCCGCGCACCGCAAAGAGAAACGCGGTAAACGAAGTCGGCTCCGGCATCCGGTGATCCGCGCCAACGTCTTCACTTCCCGATGGGCGCACGGCGTTTGGCGTCCTGAGTTTCAGGTCGGCTCCGAATTCAATCAGCATCCGGATGGCGTCTACATTATTCTTCCCTGCGGCCCACATGAGGGCGGTTTCTCCTCGGTAGCTGTCCCGGGCGTTGACGTTCGCGCCACGCGCCAGCAGCGCCTTGACCACTTCCGCCTTGCCGGTGCGGGCCGCCGTCAGCAGAGCGGTCTCACTCTCCGGCATGGAGGCATTCGGATCGGCTCCCGCGGAAAGCAACTGGCTGACACGGAAGCCGGCGGCGCACGTTATTTTCTGAACCATCACCTCATCATCTTTGCAGGCACTCTGTTGGCTGAAGTAAACTGTTGAAGTCGATCATGTTAGACGCAGGGTTGACGTCCAAAAGGTGGACATCAAGGTTGACGTTCAAAGCATGAGTTCCAGGAGAAAGACTATGGTGCGCGCAACATTGATCTTTATGATTGCTTTGTTGGTTCCGGTTCTTTCCATGGGCCAGCCGGCACCTCGCACGACGCTGGATATTTATGTCATCGATGTAGAAGGCGGGACGGCCATATTATTTGTCGCCCCTTCCGGCGAATCGATGCTGATCGATAGCGGCGGTCTCCAGCGTGACTTGTCAGACCTACGCGATTCTGGACGCATTATGGAAGCAGTGAACGCAGCCGGCATTCAAAGGATCGACCATATGGTTACGTCGCACTATGATTGGGATCACTATGCTGGTCTGCCCTCCTTGGCTGAGCGCATCAAAATCGAAGAGTACATCGATCACGGTCCCAACACTCAGCCCGCCGAACAGGCGGATAAGTTCATGAAGGACATCTATCCACAGCTTTACGCCAAAGCCAAACACACGGTACTGAAAGCAGGGGACAAGATTTCTCTCGGCGGCGCTGAAGTGCTGGTCGTGTCTTCGGCCGGCGAGTTCATCAAGACACCGACGCCCGGCGGCGGCAAGCCGAACCCCTCATGCGTCAACCTCCAGACTCCCAGGAGCGGCAATGAAGATCTTCAGTCCATCTCGGTTCGTGTTGCATATGGCAAATTCAGCCTGTATCATTCGGGCGATCTCCCGCAGGGCAAAGAAAACGAGATGATGTGTCCGACTACCAGGGTCGGGCCGGTGGATATGTTATTGGGATTGCATCACGGAACAGCTCAATCGAACTCACCGGCGCTGGTTCACCCGCTCCGCCCACGCGTGGCCATCATGAATAACGGCACGCGCAAGGGTGGCAATCCCGAC
>CAMAUG010000076.1 GCA_945861255.1 Candidatus Sulfopaludibacter sp. SbA3 | reverse complement strand
CGAGTCCAGTCGTAGCAGTTCATCAAAGGTTCCGGGCGGGTGCCATCCGTCCACTACTTCTTGGTGGAGGCTCAACTCTAGGCCAAATGCAGAATTTGAAAAGTAATGGAAGGATGGCGCGTAACACAGGCACAATCTGGTTCCTGATCGAGTAAACTGTCCAGTATCATTCCTATGCCGCATCCTGCAGGCGACCCACTCGGCCCGTCCGAGATCCGTGCGCCTGTCGGCGGAGGCGGCATGGGAGGTGAGGGGAAAGGGCATTCTTGAGTGAGATCCAAGCAAGCAGCGAGACCCGAATGACACGCCGATCAGCCCTTCGCAGTGCGCTGACGACCGTGGCGATAATGGCGGCAAGACCGGCGCTGGCCCAGCAGATGCAGACGTACCTACCACCTGGCGTGGCGGCAAAGCCGAAGGGTCCTATCGTCTTTCTCGACTACGACAAGGACGAAATCGACTTTGCCTACGATCAGGCCCCCTGGGCCGCCAACGCCGGAGAAGTCGCCAAACGCAACGCGCAGAAGAGCGCCGCTGCCTTGGCGCGTCTCGGGCCACCGCGTCGCGTCTCCTACGGTTCTGCCGACATCGAGAAACTCGACATCTACATGACTAAGCAGTCCAAGGCGCCGGTCAATATCTTCATCCATGGAGGCGCTTGGCGCGCGGGCAATGCAAAAGACGCGGCGTACATGTCCGAGACTTTCGTCGATGCCGGTGCGCATTTCGTCTCGCTCGATTTCAATAATGTCATCGACGTCGATGGCAACCTGCTAATCATGGCCGACCAGGTGCGGCGCGCCATCGCCTGGATTCACAGGAACGCGGCAAGCTTCGGTGGCGATGCGAATCGCGTCTACGTCTCGGGTGCGTCGTCCGGCGGCCACCTCGCTGGCGTTGCGCTCACAACCGATTGGCAGAAGGATTTTGGACTGCCGGCCGACGCGCTGAAGGGCGGACTCTGCTGCAGTGGACTGTACGACCTTTACCCGGCCAGCCTGTCGGCGCGCGCGAGCTACGTAAAGTTCACCCTGGAGACGATTGAGAAGCTTTCCTCCCAGCGCCACCTGGATAAGCTTGTGGCGCCCGTCATCGTCGCTCACGGCACATTGGAAACGCCCGAGTTCCAGCGCCAGAACCGTGAGTTCGCCGCGGCGGTAAAGAGGGCGGGCAAGCCGGCAACGCTCCTGATCGGCCAGGGCTACAACCACTTCGAAATGTTCGAGACGCTGGGCAACCCCTATGGTCTACTCGGCCGCGCGATGCTGAAACAGATGAAGTTGAAGACGGCCTAGTCCAAGCTTGAATGAACCGCTGGCGATCCTCGCTCTGGAACCGGACGTGAAGGCTCTCTGCTTTGACGAAATCGACTTGGTGGCACAGAGGCGGCGCGCCTTCGGAGATTGCCGATAACTTCTGGATTGTCGGCCATCCGTCCATTAACTAAATTCATGGAAGACTGCACTACTATTAATAAAAGATCATAGCTCGACAAAATCAATCGAATCTGTGAGTTGGAACCATGCGCTACCGGCTGGAGGGACTTTCCGAACGGCAGGCGTCGATGACCGCACGTTAGACGATCGGATCTTCGTTTTAGATCCAGGAGACCTTCAATTCCGGGATCAGTTCTCCCCGCAGCTGCAGACTCAAGTTCGCGATCAACGCGACGACAGGGTCGATCTTGTTTTGATCGCGGGATTTGCGAGGGTAAACGTTGTCCTTGGCATCTCGTCTCGCAACCACGTTTCCGAGCGCCCACGCCAGAACCGGATCGCCGTTGTGCCGAATTCTGCCGGCCGCGATCATCGCCTCCAGCGTTTTCATGGGTTCGGTGAAGGATGCGACCGTGTGCGGCACGTCGATCATTGGAACGTTTTGTGCTTGCATTCTCGTCGTGAAATGGCTGGCGTTGTAGTTTGGATCGACGCCAACGTGGCGCGGCCTGAATTTCTCCACATCGTCAAGGAGATCGCGCTCCAGGAATTCGTAGTCGGTGATGTTGCCCGGGGTGAGCACCAGGGCTTCCGAGGTCGCCCAGCCCCGGTACAGTTCGTGATTCGGCTGTTCGGCTGCAATTGCGTCTTCAGGTAAGTAATAGCGACCAAAGACGTAGTAAGCGTCATCACGGTGGAAGACGATCATCTTGGCCGTCAAATCACGTTTGCTCGCCAGATCGATCGCAATGACACATGGACTTCCAGCGAAATCCTCCATGCGCATCGACTCGTCTTTGCATTGTCGATCCCACGCCAGCATGTTGAAGTAGGCGCTACCGGCGCCGACACGGACGTTTAGCCGTTTCGTCAGGAAACTGGCCTGGGAGTGAGGGTTCGCGAGGGCCTGTTTGCAACGCACCCGCAAATCATTCTCAAACACGGAGATATTGAAGTTGGGGTTGGCTTTTTGCCAGGAAGACGGTTGGGTCCAGTCGTCATCCGCGTCAATCGTGTACAGAAGAGCAAAGTACGTATCGTCGTCCAGTTGCCCGGAGAGCACACGGCGGGCGTAATCGACTTGTTCGGGAAAGACCCCTTCGTTCGAGTCTCCTTCGGTTGAGATGATGAACAGCAGCGGCTGCCTTCGGCTGCCCGTGGCTTCGTCGAGAACATCGAAGACTTCGCGCGTCTTGTGGGCATGCAACTCGTCAATAATCGCGCCATGAACGTTCAGGCCTTCGAGCGAATCGGCGTCACGCGAGAGCGGCTTGAAAAACGCCGCTTGATCTTCAATGGCGATGCTGTGCGACAGTGGCTCAATGCCGAACTGCTCACAGAAACGCGGAAGCTTTGCGGCCTGGCGTTTGGCGAGTTCCCAGCTGATCTTGGCCTGATCCCGGCTGGTGGCCGCGCTGAAGACTTCCGCGCCCGGCTCTCCGTCCAGAGCCAGAAGGTATAAACCGATCCCGGCGGCGAGAGAGCTTTTGCCGTTCTTGCGCGGCGTGGCGATCAGAGCCTTCCGGAATCGCCGGTGCCCCTCGCGATCCACCCAACCGAAGATGGTGGTCAGAAGGAAACACTGCCAGGGTTCCAGGATCAGCGTTTTCGATTTCCAGCGGCCTTTAACGTGCGGCAATAGCTCGAAGAACCGGCACACCCGAGCCGCCAGGTCGCGATCAAACCGCCACGCGAATCCCGAACACTGAAGATCCTTCGCCTGGCGTTCACACGACCGCTTCACCCATTCGCAGGCCGGGATCTCTCCCGATAGAACCTGTTCGACGTACTGCTGAGCGATGGCACAGTAGTCTTTTTCACGCCGCGTTCGTGCCACAGGTCAAAAGCGCGCCCAGGGATCGTCCTCATCGGGATGAGGATACGCGGAAATCTGAATCCGCGACCGGGAGGACGGCGTAAATCCGAGTTGTTCGGCGGCGCGCAGCATCAACAGCGCCTGCCGGTTCAATATGGGGAGGTATGGACTTTGGATGGGAGTGCCCGTCTGCGGGGCCTTGGTCAGAATGCCGAACTTTTCCACCATCCCGGCCGCTTGCCGGTGCAGATCCTCTGCGACCGCCCACGCCACCAGCACCGAGCGATCCAGCTTTTTCAGAAGTCCACGCGGAGCGTTCTCGATCGCGTAGTTCCAGCCGGTTTTCTGGTGTTCGGTCATCCACTCGGGCGGATCGACAAGGTCGCCGATCGGCAAGGGTTCGTTCCGGTTCACAGCGCGCTTGCTGGGATTGCCGCGCAGAATCTTCAAATGCGTCGCTACTGGTTTACGGCCTCTCACGGTTGATTCACCTCCTGCGCAGGTTTCATCTCTGGAAACGGCTCGCCGGTCACTGCATGAGTGGCCTGTTTCCCGGTTAACTGCTGCCAGCGCATCACGACGACGTCGACGTACTTGGGATCGAGTTCGATGCCGCAGCAAATGCGCCCCGTGAGTTCCGCGGCCGCGAGCGTGGTGCCCGAGCCAAGAAACGGCTCATAGACCAACTCCCCACGCTTGGTGTGATTGAGAATGGGCCGGCGCATCAACTCAACCGGCTTCTGCGTGGGGTGATCGTACTTTTCTTCGTCCGAGCTACCCATGATGAACTTCGGCGACGGCGAATCCCAGATGGTCGAATTCTCCCCGGGCTTACCGAACCAGGGAGCGTTCTTCTTGCGGACATACCAGCAGGGCTCGTGTTGGAACCAGTAGTGGGTACGCGTGAGCACCGTTCGGCCCTTATTCCAGATGATCTGCTGATGATGAAGAAAATCGATGCGCAGCAGGCCATCCAAAACTTCGCGCGTGAACTTCGAGGCATGCCAGACGTACGCTGCCTCGAGGCTGGGCACCAGCGCGAACGCATCCGACCAATCGGCGCGGGTATCACCCGAGATCTTGGTCTCGTTGTGACCCTTGGTGCGGTTCTTCATGTAACTCGGCTCGGCTGGCCCGTGGCCGTTCAGCCCGGCGCGGTCGCGCCACTCGGAATCCAACTCAATCCCGTAGGGTGGGTCCGTAACCATCAGGCGCGGCCCACGTTCTTCCAGGAGCCGCGCCACCACCTCGGGACTCGTCGCGTCCCCGCACAGCACGCGATGTTCATCCAGCAGCCAGAGGTCTCCGCTCTTCGATACCGGGTGTTCCGGCACGCCCGGCACGACGTCTTCATCATCCCGGCGGTCGAGACCAAGGAGTTCGTCCAACTCGCGCTCATCGAATCCCGTCAGGCCAAGGTCAAAGTCGAGATCCTTCAAGTCAGCAAGCTCCAAGGGCAACAGCTCCAAATCCCACTGGGCTTCTTCGTGGCTCCGGTTATCCATCAGCCGGTAGGCCTTAATCTGCGCAGGTGTCAAACCTGTCGCCACATGCACCGGAACGCTTGCCAGACCCAGCCTGCGTGCCGCCAGAAGCCGCGTGTGCCCGGCCACAATGACGCCATCCGGGTCCACAACGATGGGCTGGCGGAACCCGAATTCCTTGATCGACGCCGCCACTTTTGCCACGGCCGCGTCACTGATCTTGCGGGCATTCCGGGCGTAGGGAATCGGTTTGTCGATCGGCCAGTTCTCAATGTTCATCCCGTACCCCCCTAATTCAATTTCGCGGACGCGAAAGTTTTGGGACCAACGTGGTCCCGCGCGACGCTGCCCAGAGATTTAGACGTCCCCCACCGGGTCCCCAACGGGTTGATGGCACCCGTTGAAAATCCTTCGAACTTGGTACAGATTTGACTTGCTTTGCTGGCGGGACAGAGTGATGGATGGACGTGCGCCGCAACGGCGCAGAAAGGTTCAAACAACTAACATGACCAACGCAGAAGCCAACATCGCCGCCACCGTTGCGGCACAGGGCGCGCACGGCGCGCCGGAGAAGGCCTCCCCGAAGAAAGGGGCCACGCGCCAGAAGCAAGCGCCCAAGGCCAAGAAAACGGCCACTGGCCGCAAGCCCCAGGCGGCTGTGAAGAAGGAAGCCACGACCCGCACGAACGCCGCTAAACCCCTCGCCGCGCGCGAGGGGAGCAAGAAAGCGCAAATCCTCGACCTGCTCCGCCGCAAACAGGGTGTGACGCTGGCCGATCTCATGAAAGCCTGCGGATGGCAGGCGCATTCCGTGCGCGGGTTCTTGTCCGGCGCAGTGGGCAAGAAGATGGGGCTGGAAGTCACGTCCACAAAGGACAAACGGGGCGAGCGGACCTACCGAGTCGCCAGTTAGACCAGCCGGATCATCCGTGGTAGTCTTCGCCGCCAGGCTAAATTCCTGGCGGCGTTGCTCTTGCAGGAGGAGCCGGAGTTCGGCCGACCAGTCTGAAAGCGCGAGGCATAGGCCGGAAACATAAGGGTCGCCCTCGATAAGCAATCGTTCGACGTCCCCAATCTCTTCACGGCAACGTTGAATCTCGAACGCGAGAATATGCTTGCCGTCCGCCCGCCCGCTCGTTGATATCCTATTCGAGTGTTTCAAGCTCATCGAATAACACTCGGGAGTTTCAGTCGTCAACAGAAAAGTGCGTTCGAGGCGATCCCCCAACTAATGCGTAACCCACAGGAATCGCGCGGCAGTGAATTCTGAGTAATCTGAGTATTCTGAGAAGGGTTCAGCGGCGACGGAAACACCGTTTCCTGATTTTCGCCGTCTTCGGTGCGCAACGTGAGAGGCGAATGAGTGGGGACTGTGGACTCCAGCTGGACTCCACAGAGCGGCTCGTTAGGAGGTTGTCGAATGTAAGTCTTTGAAGGTTTTGGTCGGGCCGCCGGGATTTGAACCCGGGACCTCTTGCACCCCAAGCAAGCGCGCTAGCCAGGCTGCGCCACGGCCCGACTCCGTGGAATATCCTCAGTGTACCGCAGTGCACGCTTGACGCGCGTAAAAAATGACGCGCGTGAAAAATGACGCGCGTAAAAAACTTACCACTGACCCGCCACGCGCGCCGCGCAGCAGGCGTGTGAAAGGTGTTCTAATTCACGCCCGTAAAGACGTATGGTCCTTCCGGCATCACTGCCACGCGGCTGCCGGAGGGCAAGCCGTCGAAAAAGGAATGCAGCGCGGCGGCGGGTTCGTGGAACGCGGGTCCCCACAGCTTCTCCAATTGCGCCGCTGGAAGACCCGGTGCGCAAAACACCACGCCGGCCTTCTGGGTTGCCAATGCCAGTTTCTCCAACTGCCATTGATCGACGGTCACCGGCACCCCTTCAATGGCGCGAAGAAATTCGGCGTCCGACGCATACTCGCCGAGCATCTTGCTGAACTCCGCCGCTCCCGCGCCCTCGCCGCACTCGCCGAACAGCAGAATCCGTCCGCCCTTCTTGACGATTTGCGACGCGGCTGTGATGCCCTTCACACTCTGGTAAAAGGTCATATCCAGCGGATAACCCGCACCGGTGGTGATCACAGCGTCGGCGGCTTGCGGAATGGGTTGGTACATCGCTGTGCGGACTTGCGCCATACCGGCGCGATGCGCGGCTTCCGGTTGCCCTGCCCATACGCCCGCCAAGCCTCGTGTGCGCGTGAGCGCGACGTCCACCAGAAAGTCGTGTCTGGCCATGCGCGCGATTTCGAGCAGTTCAGCGTGCAGAGGGTTATCTTCCACCGAACCCTCGCAGGTACGTGGGTCGCGCATGAAACGCGAGCTGTGGAGCGTCTTGATGGTGGCCTCAAACGCCAGGCCAGGCGCCACCAGCTTGCGGCCGCCGGAGAATCCCAGCATCAGATGAGGCTCGATCAGGCCCAGCGACAAATGCAGATCGGCGTCCAGAAATCGCCTATCGATAAATACCGGCGTGCCGGAACGCGTCGCGCCCAGGTGACGATGCAAGTCCGGATTGCGCGCGTCATGATTCAAGATTTCATATTGCCCGGCGACGGTGGCGCCCACGATTTTCCGGATCTCGTCTTCGGTGGCGCCGCGATGCAGACCCGTGGCGATCAGAATGCGGATGCCGGATTTCGGCACGCCCGCCGCTTCCAGACGCTCCAGCAGCGGCGGCAGAACCATGCTGTTCGGCGCCGGACGCGTGATGTCGCACACGGAGATTGCCGCGGATCGCTTGCCTGCGGCGAGTTCCCGTAGCGACGGTCCTGCCACCGGCTGATCCAGGGCGGCCTCGATGGCAGCTAGTGGATCGGGGAGCGGCGCCGCCACCGGGCATTCGAGGACGGTATATTCAAATCCCGAGGGAAGCGTGACAGGGAGTCCTTCTTTTCCGAAGGCGAGTCGGACATTCATACGGCTGCTCGCATCTTCGCATATAAATAAGGGGACAGGCTACTCAATCCCCGAAACCCAAACAGGTAGAGCGGGAGGGTGACTTCTGCCATTGAGTAGCCTGTACCCTAATTCTTACTTGATCGGGGGAGGCGGCGGAGGCGGAGGCGGTGGCACCTTGGTGGAATCGCCCACCGCACCGCCGCTGATCCCGCCAGTTCCGGTCACCGTATTTGGAGTCCTGGTAGCGGCCGTTACCACGGCGTCCATCATCATGCGCAGCACATGCCTGGCAATGGAGCCTTTATCGAGCACGCGGGCAATGGGTTCGTTGCGATAAACGCGCAACGTCTCGCCGGTGCTCAAAATCTTGGCATCACCGCGCGGCAGCAGCGCGTGCTGCACTTCCACTTCGCCCTCTTCCACTTCGATCAAGGTTTCCTCGTCGTCGTCCACGGAAACATCGAAGATCGTTCCGCGTACGGAGATCACTGCCGTGGGCGTCACCACGCGGTTGGGATTCGGCAAGTTGCCCAAGTGCTCAATGCGAATGCGGACGCGCCCCACCAGCACGTCCAGGAAATCTCTCCAGTTGGGAGGGTTCTTGCGGAACACTACGCGCGAATTCGGAAACACCTCAAACGTGCTGCCGTCGGAAACCTGGAGCAGCGCGTGGCCGTCTACTCCCGTGACGATCAGATCGCGGACGTGCACGCTGTCGCCCACCGAAAGCGCCCACGGTTGCGTGTCTTTGAATACGGAAACCTGGCCGCTTTGCGTGACCACTTTGGCCGCGTATTGATTGGCGTTAAAGGGGGCGTTGAAAGGAGTGCCCTGCGCCGCGCACACGACCGCCGTTGCCGCCGCCAGCAGCGACAGCTTCGCCAGCCGTGAGCTTATCCCTCGTTGCATCAATAACTATTCAATTCGACAGAATGCATTTCCGCCGACAGACCTTTCGGTCAGTGTAACACCAAAAGTGTGTCAGCAAGCGCCAGGCCGTGAATTTTTGTTACAGTAATCATCCCTGGAATCAGCAGTTTCTGACCTGAAAGGCCGATGGAGTATGCGTATAATAGACTCGCCCCATGGGTAGGAAGTACACAGCTTTCGTGTGCGCTGCCGTGTTCACCGGCGGCCTGCTGGCACAGGGTCAGGCACCGGACTGGCGCAGAATCGGCAACTCCTTATTCGACAATGGGTTGGCTGGTCCTGCGTCGGGCGTCGTCGAACGGGTCTGGTTTGCGGGCAGTTCCGAGATCGCGATTCAAACTGGAAGGGGGCGGCTCTACCACCGGTGGTTGGACGGAGCGGAAGCTTGGACGCCTTATGCGGCGCTGACGCCCGCGGCGCCTGTGGACGTGCCCGTGCCGAACGTGCCGGAATCGGGTGCGCACACGCGGTCGGCGTTGCTCGATTCCTCGGCGGTCTATGCGTTCGGTGAGCACGTGCATCGCTCCGAAGACGGCGGTGTGCATTGGGAAAATACAACGCTGTGGCGGGAGCGGTCGCTCCTCGGTGGACGAATTCACGACCTGGCAGTGGCTCCCGACGACCCCGGCGTGCTCGTGGCGGCGGGCGACGACGGCGTGTTTCATTCGGCCGACGGCGGGCGATCCTGGTCAAGCTGGAACGGCGACCTGCCGAACCTTCCCGTCACGCGCTTGTTGGACTTGCCTTCCGGCGCCAGCGGCGTCCGTGTTGCGCTGGCGGGCTCACGCGCCGCGACGTGGCCTCCTGGGGAAAAGCAGGCGTGGTTGCCTGCGGCCGATGATGACTTGGCCGCCGAGGCGGCCCTGCGCGGTGCCTCCACCTCCGCCCGAGGCGTGGAGACAACAGCGGCCGCGATGGCGGGTGACTTTGTCTACACCGGAATGCGGAACGGAGAGATTCGCGTTTCCGCGGACCAGGGCGCCACGTGGCGCGTTTTCAGCCTGCCCGAGTCGGGTCCGGTGGAACGTTTCTGGATCGACGCGGACGATCCGCGCATTGCCGTTGCGGCGCTGGGAGGGGCCTCCAGTGAAATCCACGTGCTGCACACGATCAACGGAGGGGCGTTCTGGGACGACTTCACCGCAAATCTGCCGCGCGTGGCCGTGCACGGAGTGGCCGCGGACCGCGTGAGCGGTGCGCTCTACGCCGCAACCGATCTGGGCGTCTTTATGACCTATGCGGCGCTCGATAGCCTGGGCGGAGTGCAGGCTTGGGTGGCGTTACCGGGTTTGCCCGCCGCCCCGGCCACCGATGTGAAACTGGATGGGCAAGGCCATCAATTGTGGGCCGCGATCGATGGCTTCGGCGTATACGCTGCGCTTGCGCCGCACCGCCGGCGAGTCCCGCGCGTAGTGAGCGCTGCCGATCTGATCGCCAGGGCCGTAGCGCCCGGATCCCTGGTGACGGTGCTGGGAGCCAGCGTGAGTGCGGCGCGGGCGGGCGGACTATCCGCGCCGGTGCTGGCGGCGGATGGCGCGGAATCGCAGTTGCAAATTCCGTTCGACGCGCGCGGACAGTCGCTGGCGTTGACGATGGGCGAGACCGGAGGGAACTCGTTCGCGGCGACGCTGCCTTTGGCGGCGGCCGCGCCCGCGATTTTCACGGACCGGGACGGCACGCCCCTGTTGTTGGACGGCGATTCAGGCGTGATGCTGGATGCGATGACGCCGGCGCGCTCCGGCCGCCGCCTACAGATCCTGGCTGCGGGTCTGGGCCGCGTGATGCCGGAGTGGCCCACTGGCGTGGCCGCCCCTATCGAGAATCCTCCGCACGTGGCCGGCGCGGTACATGCCTACCTGGATCGCGAGGCGGTGGAGGTGACGCGCGCGATTCTGGCTCCCGGCTACATCGGGTTCTACCTGATCGAAATCGTCGTACCGAAAATCGTCAACTACGGGCCGGCCGAATTGTACCTGGATGTGGACGGCGCGCCGAGCAACCGCGTTCGGGTATATATTGAACCGTAATGAGACTTTTCCTGTATTCCGCCCTGGTTTTGAGCGCCGTGGGAGGCCTGCTGTGGGCGCAGAATCAAAATCAAAGTAAAGATGCCGCCCTGGCGCCCTACTTCCCCACGCCGGAAGTGGTGGTGGACCGGATGCTGCAACTGGGCGGCATCAAGGCCGGCGAAAACGTGTACGATCTGGGTTCCGGCGACGGCCGCATCGTCATCATGGCCGCACGCAAGTACAAGGCCAACGCGTTCGGCGTGGAGTTGGACGATACGCTGTACAAACAGAGCGTGGAGCGCATCCGGACGCTGGGGCTCACCCCCACGGCGCGCATCATTCATGGGGATTTGCTGCAACAGGACTACTCTTCCGCCGATTTGGTGACGATCTATCTGTTGCCGGTGGCAATCGAAAAGGTAACTCCGATTTTCGACAAACAACTTAAAAAGGGAGCTCGCATTGTTGCACACGATTTCGAGTTCTTCCAATGGAAACCGGCCCAGGTGGTGGATCTCGACGATGACGGCGAAGGCCGCAGCCATCGGCTGTTTCTATACCGGCGGTGATGCATGATCCCGTGGGCCGGACGCTACGGGTTGCGTGTAGCCCGCGCGGTGCTGGCGCTGGCCTGTCTGGCGTGGTATCCCTTTACCCCGAACGCGGGCATCTCCTCGTCGCTGGTTTTTCTGATCGCCTACGCGATTTTCGCGGTGGGCACGCTGTTTGAAACCCGCTTCGACGCCGCGCCGCGGGCCGTGATCGCGCTGGTGATCGACGGAACGTTCTTCGCTTTCTGCAAGTGGTTGGTCCCCTTCGATTGGGCCTCCGCTTTGGCTTACGGATACTTGCTGACCTCCGCCGCGGCCCTGCATCCCCCCGTGCGGGTTATTGCGACGGCGGTGAGCGCGATCAGCGTGGTGGTGGCGCTGACCGCGCCCGGCGGCGGATTGATCTGGGTGGCACTGGCGGCGGCGGGCATGGCCGTCGCCTTTTCCTTGCACAAGGCGTATCTGGAGCGGCGGATGTCGAACACGCTGCGGCAGAACGTGATCATCCGCTCCCAGGCGGAAGGCGCGCGCGAGGCTGAGCGCGAACGCATCGCGGCGGACTTCCACGACGGACCGCTGCAGAATTTCGTCAGCTTTCAGATGCGCCTGGAAGTGGTCAAAAAGCTGATGGCGCGCGACGTCAACCTGGCGGCCGACGAATTGCGCCAGGTGCAGGAACTGTGCCGCAACCAGGTCACAGAGCTGCGGAGCTTCGTGCGCAGCATGCGGCCCGTGGACGAAGGCATGAGCCTGAGCGCATCGTTGAGCAAGATGGTGGAGCAATTCCAGCGTGACACGGGCATTTCAGCGGAGTTTTCCAGCGCCGAGTTCAACGACCCCGCGGCCACCGAAGTCTCACTGGAGCTGCTGCAGATCGTGCGCGAAACGCTCAATAATATTCACAAGCACTCCGGCGCATCGCGCGTGGCGATCACCGTGGGCAAGCGCGGCGAAAAGCTGGAAGTGAAGACGGAAGACAACGGCGGAGGATTTCCGTTCAGCGGTTTGTTCACGTTGGACGAACTGGAGCTGTTGCACATGGGTCCGGCGAGCATCAAGCGCCGCGTGAAGATGTTGGGCGGCGAGATGCAATTGGAATCGCGGCCGGGACAGGGGTCCAGCCTGGAGATTCGGCTGCCCGTGTAGGCGGGCCGGTGCGTGGCCAAGGCCAATGCGCAGAACCGCTCCCCTGCAATCGCGGCTCTGCAAGTAACCACAACTCGGTTGTAACCAGCCGTACTGCTGTTCGGCGACTTCTTGATTTTTTTTGCCGTGCCGGCTTTTACAGCGTCCGAATGGTACGAGCGATTCAAATCACCAAAGAAGCACCGCCCAAGCTGAGGTGGCGGTCCGTTGACCAACAGACGGCCATCCTTCGTTCGCTCATGATCGCGATTCCGTGGGCGTCGGCAAGTGTGAGTTCATGATCGGAAAACTTCTTAACCACGGCGCCGGCGGTGGCCAGCGCGGCAGTGTCGAAGGGGTGGATCGCCAGGCGGGGGAGCGCGGCTATGAACGCTAGGAACTGGATGGCCCTGAGCCGGTCGTAACGGCGCAGAAACCATCCGTGGCCTTCGGCGATGACCAGGGCCGAGGTGGCCAGCGCGGGAGGCTTGGAGAACAACTGGCGGAACCGGGCGTGATGGCTGTCCGACCGATCCAGGAACGCAATGAGCGCGCCGGTGTCCACGTAACAGTCAGTTTTTGCGGCCATAGACGATGTCGTCGACCGAATGGCTGGAGCGCGGATCGCCGGTTTCCACAAGTCCGGCGTATTTCATCCAAGGGCCTTGTCCCTGGCTTGGAAGCGCCTCGCGGATGGCGCGGCGGACGAACTCCGCCACCGGAATACCCAACGCGCGCGCCTGCTGTTTGGCGAGATCGTACTCGTGTGGTTCGAGGCTGATCTGCGTGCGGATCATGTTATCATCACCTGCCC
>CAMAUG010000075.1 GCA_945861255.1 Candidatus Sulfopaludibacter sp. SbA3 | reverse complement strand
CAGAGAGCCGGCCTAGTGGCACTTTCCTTGCCGGAGGAGCACTACGCGCACCTCTCCGCCGAATATGCGGAACGGCGTGACTTGATCACCGGTATTCTGGACGGCGCTGGCTTCCGCTGTTTCCGTCCGCAGGGCGCGTATTATGTGATGGCCGACATTTCCGCGTTCGGCTATGCCGACGACATGCAGTTTGCGCGGCATCTGGTGGAAAACGTGGGCGTGGCGGCTGTGCCGGGATCGAGTTTTTTCAATGACGCGAACGAGGGGTCGCGCATCCTGCGGTTTTGCTTCTGCAAGAAGCTGGAGACGCTGCAGGCCGCCAAAGAGCGGTTCCGGTTGATCTAATTCCATCGGTGGGTTAGTGACAGCCCTATTCGTGGAGCGCGCCGGCATTGCGTCCGTCGTGTTCGAAACCGCGCGGGAAATCCGGCCCCTTGGGCTCATTCGAGCATTGCAAGTGGATGGACGAGAGGCAGTCAGCGTATCTGGAAACACCTTGACGGCCGCGATGATGCCCTTCAACTTTCCGATGGGAAGGGTGTCGTGCAGCCCCTGGTGGGCGACCACCACACGCTGGATGGAACAAGATCTGCGACGAGCCGGAATCCAATAAGCCACATGGCTTCACACAGTGGAACCAGACCCGGCTGGCGGCCGGAGAGCGCCAAACCCACGCGGAACGTTATGTTCCTGGATGTTGCCGCTCGGCTCATGTAGGCTGGAACCATGCGGCTCATCATCCGCCAACGCGCCATGGCCGGCGTACTGCTTCTGTTTTGTGCGCTGACCTCGCTTGGCTTCGGCCAGTACCGGGCTCGGATCTGGTCGCGCTACGAGGCGGAGATGCAGGACCCGGTGGAGGACCCTCCCGATGCCTACCGCAAGGGTGAGTTCGCGCTGGGCCGCTTGCGCTACCGGTCGCCGTTGGACCGGAGATTTGGTTATTCGCGGTGGGGTATTGATGCGAATAAGGGAGACCGCCTTTTCATCGGGCTGCTGCAGCGGCTGACCAGGATCGATGTTCAGCCTGTCGAAACCATCGTCGACGCCAGCGACGATAACGTCTTCAATTTGCCTTGGCTGGTGGCGATTTCCGTGGGGGACTGGCGGCTCTCACCTTCGGAAGCCGCGCGCTTTCGCGATTACTTCGATCGCGGCGGATTCTTGTTTGTCGACGATTTTCACAACGAGCGCGAGTGGGCCAATTTCATGAAGGGCATCCACGATATGTACCCGGCGGCGGAGGCTCAAGAACTGACCGACGACGAACCCGCGTTTCATGTCCTCTATGACCTGACCCACCGGGTGCGTGTGCCGGGCGCGAACGTCGTGCTTGGTTCGGGAATCGAGCGTGGCGGGACAGTGCCGCACTGGCGGGGAATATTCGATTCCCGAGGCCGGATGATGATCGCCATTTCCTTTAATCAAGACGTGGGTGACGCGTGGGAGTTTGCCGACGTTCCCGAGTACCCGGAACGGCTGTCCTCCGAAGGCATCCGGATTGGCGTGAACTACGCGATTTACGCGATGACCCACTGATGGCCGGCGGGCCGGGTGGGTCTTCGAAAGCGGGAAACTAGCCGGCGATCGTCACCAATTCCATCCGCTTCAACTGGCCGCAGGCCGCGAAGACGTCCAGGCCGCGCGGCTTGCGCACGAAGCACGGCACGGCGCGCCGTACGATGGCCTGAAACGTGGCCACGCGCGCGGGGTCCGGCGTCTCAAAAGGAATGCCCGGGCCCGGGTTCAGCGCGATCAGGTTCACTTTGCAGTTCAAGTGCGCCAGCAGCTGCACCACGCGGCGCGCGTCGGCGTCGTTGTCATTGACGCCTTTCAATAACACGTATTCAAAAGTCAGTTTTTCCCACGTGCGTAGCGGATACGCACGGCATGCTTCCATCAGATCCTTCAAGTGGTATTTGCGCGTGATGGGCATCAGTTCGCGTCGCTGATCTTCATAGGACGCGTTGAGCGAAATGGCCAGTTTGGGGCGAATCGTCTCGCGCCCCAGCTCGGCGATCTTGGGAACGATGCCCGCCGTCGAGAGCGTGATGCGACGCGGCGGAATGCCCATGCCCTCGGGATCGGTCAGCAGCCGCGTGGCCTTGATCACATTGGCGAGATTCAGCAGCGGCTCGCCCTGTCCCATCATCACGATGTTCAGACGATCCACGGGCGCCGTGACTCTTTGAGAAGAAGCGGCGAGCAGCACCTGGCCGACGATCTCGCCCGCCGTAAGGTTCCGCTCCAGCCCCATGCGCGCCGTCAGGCAGAACTTGCAATCCACGGCGCAGCCCACCTGGCTTGATATGCAGATAGTCGCGCGGTCGGCTTCGGGCATCCACACTGTCTCCACGGTCTTTCCATCGGCCAGGCGCAGCAGGTAGCGCACGGTGCCGTCCGCCGACACATACCGCTTTTCGATGGCCGGTAATCCCAGCGGCAACGTTTCCGCCAAACGCGCGCGCAGAGGTTTAGGGAGGTTTGAGACGGCCTCCCAATTCTCCACGCGCTGGCGGTAGACCGCGTCATAGATCTGCGCGGCGCGGAAGGCGGGCTCGGCCGGACCCAGCGCGTTTGTCAGATCGGCAAGGTCCATCCCTACTACGGCGCCACCGGCAGCTTGCGCCACGCTTAGTTCCCCGCGCCCGCACTCATGTATGGCTTGAGAGCCTTCAGCACCGTGTAAGAGATGATCTCGGCGCCCTCGGCGGTGGGGTGGACGTGGTCCGGCAGAAAATAGCGCAGGTCCGGCGTGATGATATCGGAAAGGATGAACGGGATCAGTGCCAACTTGTATTTCACCGCCATGTCGGTGAAGATTTTCTCAAAGCCCTTCACGTAGTCCTGCCCGTAGTTTGGAGGCAGCGTCATGCCCGCCAGCACCACCTGTGCGCCGGCAGCCTGGAACGCTGTAATGATCTTCTCCAGATTGGCGCGCGTGCTGGCCAGCGGCGTGCCGCGCAATCCGTCGTTCCCGCCAAGTTCCAGCAGCACCATCGAAGGCCTTTGTGTGATTGCGGTGGTGACGCGCGCCGCGCCCCCGGCAGTAGTGTCCCCGCTGATACCCAGATTCACCACGCGCCAGGGAAGCTTCTCCCCGTCCAGGCGGCGCTGCAAAACATCGGGGTAGCTCTGTCCGGGCCGCAGTCCGTAGCCGGCGCTGATACTATCGCCGAAGACCACCAGCACTCGTCGTGTATCCTGCGCGGGAAGCGTCTGAATCACGGGACGGGCAGTGGATTGACCGTAAATCTGGGCAGCCAGCAGCGTCAACGCGAGCGCCAAGGAGGGACGAAAGAGCATCTGTAGCCATCATAATCGACATCGGCGCGCCCGCGTGGCGTGGCGTGGATAGGGACAGCCGCGCACTGTCCTCCCCGTGCGAAACTGGAGGTGCCGGGCGCGATGTGCGCCGCCGCGATACGCGTGACGCGCCCGCCGCGGCACGCCGGTTGGAGAAACGCTCATGAAATATCTCATTTCCACCTCTGCTCTTGCCTGCTTCCTGCAGGTTCCTGTTTGCGGGCAGGGAGTCTCAGCCGTATGGGACATCTCGCAAACCGCCGCGTTGCTGTCCGAGCAAGCGGCACGTCTCGCTCCGGTGCTGGATCAATTGAAACCGGCCGAGTGGGAGGCTAAAGGAGCTCCAGCCGCCTATACCGCGCAATGGCGGGCGGTAAAGAGCGAAGTGGGCTATCTGGTGAACGCGGCGCAGTCAATGCAAAAACAGCCGGAACGGTTGACACTGGCGTTGGAGACATATTTCCGGATGCAGGCGGTGGAGATGCAAATCAACTCCCTGGTGGAGGGAGTGCGCCGGTATCAGAACGCGGCGGTGGGCGATCTCCTGATCGGCGTGATGACGGCGAATTCCGCCAATCGCGATCAACTTCGCCAGTACATCGCCGACCTGGCCGATACGCGCGAGCAGGAATATCGGGTGATTGACCAGGAAGCACAACGCTGCCGGGGGAATTTGCTGCGGCAGCCTCCGGTACGGCCCTCGGCTCCCAAAGTACCCGCTGCGGTGCAGTAACTATTTCAGGAGGCCTTGCGGCGGGGAAGGGGCGATTCCTCCTCGTCGTCTTCTTCGAGGGCAGGGAGTTGCTCCAGGTCTTCGGCCTCGAAGACGTGATCGCAGTCGAGACAGCGCATGTAGTCAACCCCGTCCCGCCGCATTAGAAACTCCGTACTCTTATGTTCGCAATTCGGCATAGGATGCAGAATATCCCCATTGTAATGAAGGCCGTATTGAAGTCAAGCCCCACTCAGGTGGAAAAGTTCGGCGAACGCCTGGAGGTTTCGGCGGAACAGCCGAAGGAACAGGGAGGAATGTACTTAGGTTCGTGGAGAGGTGTCCGGGTATGAAGAGAACTTTGGCTTGCATGGGCGCGTTTACTGTTGCGATCCTGCTGTTGGCGGGTACGGTGTATGCCGCGCCCAATCTAACGGGCGAATGGAAGCTGAGCCTTGCCAAGAGCGATTACGGCGCGTTTCCGTCACCGTTGGCGATGACCCGGACGGTCACGCACAACGGCATCAATTTAGCACTACATAGCGTGCAGAAGAGCGCGCAGGGCGAAGTGGCCAGCGACTATAAGTACACCATCGACGGCAAGGAATCCGTGAACAAAGTGCAGGGCGGGGAATCGAGGGGGACGGCGCAATGGATCGGCGACAAGCTCATGATCGAGAACGCCCGGGAGTTTCAGGGCGTGACGCTGAAGGAGAAGCAGATCTGGACGCTGGCGCCGGATGGTAAGACGCTGACCGTCGATTCACATGTGACGGTTCCCAACGGCGAATTCGACGTCAAGCAGGTGTTCGAGAAATAATTGCTGCGCGGAATTCGGCGATTGAGTAGCCTGTCCCCTTAATTCTTCTCCAGCATGCGGCGGACGCGGTCCAGTTCGTTGGTCAGCTTCTGCTGGCGCCGGAACAAGAACACGACGTACACCACCAGAATCAAGAACGCGGCGGCGTAGCCGTAAAACATGTAAGTGAAGTTGCGGGGATCCATGCAAGAGACCTAGTAAGCGTGGGCCATCCGGCGCAGCGAATCGATTTCGCGCGAAATACTCTCCTGCCGCATCCGCACCATCACCAGAATCGCCGCCAGACACATGAACGCCAGCCAATTCCAGTAAATGGGCGATTCCATGCCCGGCCCCATGCCGCCTCCGTCGCGGACGCTGAGCACGGGCGCGGGATGCTGGGTGCGCCACCATTCTATGGATTTGTAAACGATCATGATATCCACGCATCCGAACACGGAAACCACCGCGGAAAGCCGGGCTCTTTGGGTTGGCTCATCAATGGCGCGCCGCAGCATCACGTAGCCGAAGTAAATCAGCCAACACACCAGCATGGTGGTCAACCGCGCGTCCCAGGCCCACCAGATGCCCCAGATAATGCGCCCCCAAATCATGCCCGTAGCCAACACGATGGACGCGAACGCGAGGGACACTTCCGTGACAGCAGCGGCAAATGCGTCGTACTTCAAATCTTTGGTGATCAGATAGAGCGCGCTCGCGGCCAGCGCCACGAAGAAGCCGGTGAAGCCGGTGAAGATGCTGGGTACGTGCATGTATACGATGCGGTAGATGGCACCCTGGTTCTTTTCGTCCGGCAGGATCATGAAAATCTTGTACAAATTCCACGTGAGCAACGCGGCGCTCAACATGGCAAGCACGTACATGATCCGGTCGCGGGTCTTCTCGGATACGGTCTCGGACATCTGAAACTACCCCACTACAACAATATCAATAAACACCATAGCGAGCAGCGTGTAGATGAAGTCGAAACCCGTCAACACGCGCAGCCACAGCAGGTTGTCGCCTCCCAGCGGCATGCCGTTCATCAGGTCCGTGGTCAACGTCATGGCGGCCATCAGCGCAGGGACTAGCAGGGGATACACCAGCGTCGGCAGCATCACTTCGCGCATGCGCAAATTCACGGTGAGCGCGCTGAAGGTGGTGCCGATAACGGTCATGCCCCAAGTACCTAGCGCAATCACCAGCAAGATGGGTCCCAACTGCTGCGAAAAATGCGTGTCATAGAACAGCGCAAAAACCGCGAGCGCGGTGATTTCCACGCAAATGAGCAGAAGGTAGTTCGCCAGTGCCTTGCCCAGGAAAATGGCCGCGACGGGGACGGGCGCGCAGACCAGCGCGTCCAGGCAATCGTTCTGCAATTCACGGGCGAAGCTGCGGTTCAAGGACAAGGCGCTGGCGAAGGAGAACACCAGCCATAGCAGGCCTCCGGAGATGGATTGCATCTGCTCCGAAGTGGGGTCGAAAGCAAAACTGAACAGCACCAGGATCACCACCGAGAACGACAATGACGCGTTGAAGGCTTCCTTGGTGCGGAACTCCGAGCGGAGATCCTTGGCGGCTATCGTGATGGTGGCACGGAGGAACGGGGTCATGGCCGACCGCTCCCGGACGGCCGCGGCTCCGTAAGGCGGTGGTGGCCGATGACCGGCGCGCGCCGGGCCGGCGCCGGCTGTACCGAGCCGCGACCTTCAGGCAGCGATGACGCGCGATGATGTGGCCTTCCCGCGATCACGCTAATCCTCTCCATAGGTCCGGTACAACCAGCCCGTGTCGTCCACCATCTCTTGCGTGCGTGGTCCGGCATGCGCGATCTGGCCGCGTTGGATCAGCACGACGTCGGTCGCCAGTTCCAGCGCCTCGCGCAACTGGTGGGTGGACATGATGATGGTCCGGCCGGAGGCGTGCGCGTCCGCCAGCAAGTCCTGCAATACCGCGATGGCGCGGTCGTCGAGCGCCGTGAACGGCTCATCCATCAACAACACTTCCGGTTCGTGGATGAAGGCGCGGGCGACGGCCAGGCGCTGCCGCATGCCGCGCGAAAATTCGCGTACCAGGCCGTCGCGGACCCGGTCGAGGCCGGTGCGTTCCAGCCACTCGAGTGCTCGGCGCTCCGGCTCCGGAAGGCTGTACAACTTCGCGAATATCGTCAGGTTTTCCAGCGCCGAGAGTTCATCGTACACCGAGATGCCATGCCCCAATACGCCGATTCTGGCACGCGTGGCTTGTTCCCGGACTTCCTGTCCGCCGATACGCACGCTGCCCTGCGATGGTTTGGAGAGGCCGGCGATGATCTTGAGCAGCGTGGTCTTGCCCGCGCCATTGCGGCCCAGCAGCGCGACGGTGGAGCCGGCTGCGACCTTAATCCGGATATCGCGCAGGGCGGGGAAGTGTCCGTAGTATTTAGAGACACCGTCAATGTCCAGCGCCGGCGGGCTTGTGGTGGACCGTGCGCCGGGAAACGTCAAGCCACGCCCCGCCGGTACAGCATGGCGCCGATCAGCGCCAGGATGCTGAAGGTCAAACCCATGATCCACCACTTGACCGCATCGATTCGCGCGGGAACGAACGCGGGTTTGGGTTGGCCCGTGTCTTCCTCCGGCGACGCGGCGGATTCGGTGCGCAACTGGCCCGTGCCTTCGATGAGCAGATTGTAGTCCAAGCCGGTGACATTGTAGATATTGGCCTGCGTCTGCGGCTCCTGGCCCGCCATTTCAATGCCGTCGCCGGTGAGCTTCACGCTGCCCGGAGTGACAATGTGCGTGCTGAAATCCGAAGCCGGGAGCTTGCCCGCGAATTTTTGGCCGGCGGGCGCGGCGTAGGTCAGATCGATGCGCGTTTCGCCCGGCTTGAGGGGATAGTCGGCTTTGTAGATATTCTTGTCGCCGGTCTTGATCGCGGGCCGTGTGATAGGCATGCCGCCGGGGGCGCTGATGACGACGCGGGCGCTATCCACCGAAGCCGCGGGGATGAAAAACCGTGCCGAGCCGCGGGCCGGATCGTTGAACGTGGTGGTAGTCTCATTCAGGAACACGAACGTTTCGCTGATCTTGATCTTTTCCGAGGTGGGTTCAATAAGGATGAGATGCTCGGCTGCCTTGGCGATGCCGGCGGCTTTGGTGGCATCAAACACCTTCACCTCCACGCCGTTGAGGGGCATGCCCGGAGTGATGATCTGGTTGTAGGTGACGCCCGAGTGGGAGGCTTGGATCAAACCGGGGCCGGGTGGAATGATCGCATCGATCTTGAACTTGCCGTCGCCGCCAGAAGTGGCTGTTCCCAACTGGTTCATGCCCTTGGCGCCTGGTTGCACCAGCGTGATTTCGACGCCCGCCTGCGGGCGGCGCGTGGTGCCGTTTAGAACAATACCATCCAGGGCCAGCGCGGGAAGGGCGCAGAGCGGCAAAAGCAAGCAACAGGCCGCCCATCCCGCGGCACGGCGTGGTTCGCTGACGGAAGTTTCCCTCATACGGCTTCCACCTTGGGCGTCATTTTTTCAATCTCCGCCACCACTTGCGCCAGTTCTTTTTGCAAAGAGAGCTTGGTGTGCTGGTAATCGGCGTCGGAGAGCTTCCCGACGAGAAACTCGAATTGGAGATCGCGGAGGTTTTCATAGATCGCCGCGCGCCGGTCATCCAGGTGTTTGGTAGGAGAGACGGGATCGGCCGGTGGAATGTCTTTGTCGCGGACGAATAGGGTGAAGAATAGCGTGGCCGCCAGCAGGACGACAACGACGATGACGAGGCTCATCTAATCCTCATCCTAATCGAAGTTCGCCGTTTCTTTCTCAATTCGCGCCAGCGTGTCTGGATCCACGTCCGGTCCACCCGCGAGCGCAGGCTTCTTCTTCAAGTAACGCCGGAGGATGAAGATAACCGCGATGAAGCCCATGCCGAGAGCCGCGTAGGGCCCCAGGACCCCGGCGATGCCGGGCTCTACCACCAGGATGGCCTTCCCACTCTCCCCGACGAACTGATCGATGATCTGTTGATCGCTCTTACCCGCCTGCTGCAGGGACAGAATTCTGGTCTTGTTGCGTTGGCAGACGGGGCAGCGGCCGTCCGGCGGCATCTTGCACGCCATGTTCAGATTGCAACCGCAGTCGCAGTTGAGTTTCATCGCCACGCGGTTGACCTCGGGCGAGTCGAGTTCCGCCGCAGTCTGCGCCAGCGCGGCCAGCGTCATCGCCGCGATCAGGATGCTAGCTTTGAACTTTCGCATGGGTTCCCGTGACGGTGACCACCTGCGTGCGCGGGTAGGCCAGCCGGACCTTATCCGGAATCAAGCAGATGATAGTGCCGAGCAGCACCACCCAATACCCGATCCAAATCCAGCTCACCAGCGGGAAAACGTAGGCTTGCAGCACGTAACCCTTGCCGTCGTTGGATGGCCCGGCGTAATTTAGATACAGATCCTCATTGAGCTTGCGCCGGATGGAAACCATGGACGCAGGCTGGCGCGCGGCGACGTAAAAGCGCTGCTCCGGACGCTGCGTGCCGATGCTCTCACCGTTTTTCGACGCGGCGATGTTCAGCACTTGCCACTGATAGTCGTTGGTCTGGCCGGATTCGAGTTGCCCGATCTTCAATGAATAGCTTCCCAGTTGCACCGTCTCACCGGGCGCCACTTGCAGAGTTCGGTCGATATCGAAGGCCTTTCCGGTGAAGCCGATGAACATGAACACCACGCCCATGTGCACCATATAGCCGCCGTAGCGCCGCGTGTTGCGATGCGTAAGCTCCCACATGGCCGAAAACAGATTCATGGGCGTGCGGCCGCGAATGGCGATGGCGCCCTTGAAAAATTCAATCACGATGGTCACCGCGACGAACACGCACAGAGCGATGGAGATCAACGCATAGATGTGCCGCACGCCCAACGCAACCAGCACGGCTGAAACCACCACTCCGGACAGCGCGGGCCAGAAGAACGCCCGCTTCAAGCTTTCCACCGAGCTCTTGCGCCATGCGATCAGCGGCCCCACGCCGGTGAGTAGCATCAGGAACAAGCCGATGGGAATGTTGACACGGTTGAAGAACGGCGCGTCCACGCTAATTTTCTCGCCGTTGATGGCTTCCGTGATCACCGGGAACAGCGTGCCCCACAGGACCGAGAAGCAGCTGGCCAGAAGTATCAGGTTGTTGAACAGGAAACTCGATTCCCGCGAAAGGACGCTCTCAATGGTGGCCTCGCTCTTCAGGAAATCCAGGCGGTTCAGAATCAGGTACACCGTGCCGGCGATACCCACGGCCAGAAACGTCGTGAAGTACGTCCCCAACTGCGATTGCGCGAAGGCATGCACCGACTGCACCACGCCGGTGCGCGTGAGCATGGTCCCAAAGATACACAGGAAGAAGGTGGAGGAAACCAGCACCACGTTCCACACCTTCATCATGCCCTTCTTTTCCTGCATCATCACGGAGTGCAGGAACGCTGTGGCCGTGATCCAGGGAAGCACGGAGGCGTTCTCCACGGGGTCCCAGGCCCAATAGCCCCCCCAGCCGAGGACCGCGTACGCCCACCCCGCGCCCAATAGGACGCCGGTGGTCTGGAACATCCACGTCACCAGGGTCCAGCGGCGCGTGGTGTTGATCCAGGCTTCGCCGGGCTGCTTAGTGATCAGCGACGCGATGGCGAACGCGAACGGCACCACGAAGCCCACATAACCCAGGTACAGGAACGGCGGATGGATCACCATGGTCCAGTACTGGAGCAGGGGATTCAACCCTTGGCCGTCGCCCGCGTCGACGATGTTGCCCTTGCCGGCCATGATGACCTTGAAGGGCTGTTCGGGAACGGAAATCAGCAGGACGAAGAAAGCCAGCGTGGTCATCAGCACCGCGGTGACATAGGGCATCATGTCACGATACTTGCGGCGGTTCTGAAAGACGACGACGCTCGCATACGTAGCCAGCAACCAGGACCACAACAGCAGCGAGCCTTCCTGTCCGCCCCACCATGACGCGAACTTGTAGGGTGTCGCCATGGTTCGGTTGCTATGGTTCACCACGTAGGCCAGGCGGAAATCGCCCACGATCAGCGAATAGACCAGCAGCCCAGCCGCGGTGGTGAGGAAGATCCACACGCAATACACTGCCCGGCTGGCGCTCAAGATCAGCAGAGGACGATTCATCCATTTGCCGATCAGGGAGCCGAGGATCGAATAAACGGTAAAGCAGAGCGCGAGCAGGATTGCGAACGTGCCTAGGTTTTCCATGTTGGCCTTTGGGGAACTGCGCCGTGACGCGGGGACAAGTTTCCTGTCCCCGATTTTCTAGCCCCGTACCGCCGGGTTTCCATTTATCGCCGGGGGCGCGGCTTCATACTTCGATGCGCACTTGGCTTGAATCTTGGTGGCGCGGAACACGCCGTCTGCACCCAGCTTCCCATCGGCCAGTGCCTGCGCGCCGTCGCGGAAGGTATCGGGAAGCGGATCAATGCCGCTATACACCACCTTCAACTGGCGGTTGTCCTGAGCCATGGTGAAAGTGACTTGCGCGCCTTCCCGCACGATGGACTTCGGGGCGATATCGCCACCCACGCGGAGGCGCTGTTCCTGAGCCTTCTCGCCCATCTGGTTCAACTCCGCGATGGTCTTGTAGTACGTCTTGGTCTCACTGATGCCGCCGACGGCAAGCCAAGCCAGAGTACCGAGGATCGCAACAATCGGGCTTCCAAATTTTATGTAGTTCTTCATCTTGAGCGCCCTTCCGGGAGGTACGTCGATCTTTGCATCTCTATTATACCCCCGTTGCAAGGGCAGGCCCATCACCTGGCGCAAACCTACGGCACAACCTTCTTCTTCTTGATCCACTCGATCACAGCATCGCGCTCCAGAGGACCCGTATTCGGGAAAACGAGTCCAGTTGTACCCAACTGCTCGGGTGAGGCCTGGTTCGCCATCGTGAAGTCCGTGGTCGTCACGGTGTATTCGCGATTCGGATCAACCGGATAACGCCCTGTAATGGCCTTGGGCAACTGACTCCCCTTGAACTTACCTGTAACCAGATAATTGTCGAACGGCAGAATATTCCAGATGTGCCGGGCTAAGATCTTCCCCTGCGGCAGGTCGTCGCGGATGTTGCCCAGGTTGATCCACGCGAAATCGGCGCCGGTCTGCTCCGCCATCGCCTTCTCAAGCAGGGGGCGCAACTTGGCGCGATCCGTGTAGCCTGTCTTCGATTCTCCGATGGGCATGTCGACAATCTTGGTGACCTTCGCTTCCCAGGTGGAAACCAAGCGTTCCACCGCCGCGTCCGGCGGTATCCTTTTATTGATGGCGATTTTCTTCCACTCGGCCGAGCGCACGTTCTTCGCGACTACATCCACCTTCAGATCCAGACGCCCGAGCTCCACGCCATAACCATCCACCAGCACTCCCAGCCTGCCGCCGGTGTTCATCATCTCGCGGTAGCCGCGATGGTTATGGCCCGCTACCACCACGGCGACTTCGGGGAGTTCGCTCAATATGGCCGCGACTTCTTCGCGATCCCGAATGTGTCCCAGCGCGATAATGATGTCGGTGCGGTCCCGCAATTCGGCGGCGTACTTACGCACGGTCTCCACCACCGGCCGCACCTTATACTGGCCCGCTTGTTGAGCCGTGACCATGCTGCCAACCAGGTTCTCCAGAACCACGCCGATGATCCCCACCCGAATGCCTCCTACAGTCTTGATCGCATAGGGTTGGCCCGTGATGGATTTCCCATCGTCATCGACGACGTTGGCGGAAAGCAACGGATACCTCGCCATCCGCTTGAACTCCAGCACGCCCCGCCAACCGTAGTCGAATTCGTGATTGCCCAGCGTGGAGACGTCCAGCCCCATCAGATTGGCGATCTCGTACACAGGCGTTCCGTTGAAGATGGTGGAGACGGGCGTGCCTTGTACCAGATCGCCGGCATTCAGATACAGACATGCGGAGCAGTTGGCTTTCTCCCGCTTCACGGCCGTGGCCAGGCGCGCGAAGCCACCACGATCCCGTTCGTCGGGCACAAGGTGGGCGTGCAGGTCGTTGGAGTGCAGGATGGTGAGCGGACGCAGAGAATCCTGCGCGAACGCCGGCAGAAGGCTCAGCAAAAGCCAAATTACAAGCCGTCCATGCGTCATGGCTCCAGTGTACCCACCCCAGGAAGCAGTGCGTGTAATCCCGCGCGGGGCGGAGCTACAGTAGATTCTCTTGCACGTCGCTCTTGCGGCCCGGCAGATTCTTGGTGTCCCGCGCGTTCACCAGGTATACCTCCAAGCCAGCTTCCTCCAACACATCGTACAGCGGGATCCAAT
>CAMAUG010000074.1 GCA_945861255.1 Candidatus Sulfopaludibacter sp. SbA3 | reverse complement strand
ACCAGCAGGGTCGCAATGGTCGTGAGGACGGGGAAAAATGCCAGCAACGACGAATACGCCGCTCCCTTGGCTATGCCCAGGCAGCCATCCTGGTAGGAAGCGACGGTTGCGCCCCGCAACAGGCTCCAGAAGCGCACCACGACGCCTGCTCCGGACGGATAGATTTTGGGCGCCGCGCTCATTCAGCTTCCATTATCCACTTGCCGTAAGATTGCCACACGGCAATAAAACCTTCACTGAGCCGCCAGGCGTCAACATGCGGTGGCCGCCCGTGGAGCACCTGCCAGGTGCCGCCGCATGTTGACGCCTGGCGGCCGGGAAATCTGGAACAGATTACGGTAAACGCCGTGTTATCCTGAAAAAGAATTCTGGTAGAGGAGCGAGGGCCATCAGTAGCCCAGTGCGCGGTTCCGGTGAATCCCGGAGCGCTGGTGCGAAAGGGGCGTCCCCGCCGAAATCGCCCGCCTGATTTCGAGGTGTGGTGGTTGGGGGGCAAGGCTAACACCTGCCCACTGTCATTCGGTTTCGTGAACATGCGGACCGGGTGGAGCGCTATCGGGAAGTGGTGCCACACGCCCCTCCTGGCTGGGTTCGCCCAGCGCCTCCCCCATCGTGCATTTTGGCCGTGCAGATGAACGTTTTTGAACTCACGCGCGCGTTGGTCGATATCGATTCGGTGACCCCGAACGAAGAAGCGGTCGGCGTGTATCTGGAGGAATATCTCTCGAAACTCACCGCGCGCACCGGCGGCCGCGTGGAGCGAATCGAAGTAGCGCCCCATCGCTACAACGTTCTGGCGTATTGGGATCAACCCGTGGTGACGTTTTCAACGCACATGGATACCGTGCCGCCGTTCTTCGCCTCCCGTGAGGATGCCGAATTCATCTGGGGCCGCGGCGCGTGCGATACCAAAGGCCTCATGTCCGCCATGATCCTGGCCGCGGAAGCGCTGGTGGCCGAAGGCGAGCGCCGCGTCGCGCTGCTGTTTGTAGTCGGGGAGGAGCGCAACAGCGCCGGAGCATACGCGGCGGCCAAGGATCCTCGAGGCAGCAAGTACCTGATCAACGGTGAGCCCACCGAAAGCAAGTTAATCCTGGGATCGAAAGGCGCTCTGCGCTTCGAAATCATCGCGCAGGGCCGCATGGCGCATTCGGCATACCCGCAATTGGGCGAATCCGCGATCGAGAAACTACTGGATGCGTTGGAGCGCGTGCGCCGGATTGAACTGCCCACCGATACGGTGCTGGGCCCCAGTACGATGAACATCGGCACCATTCAGGGCGGCCGCGCGCCCAACGTGATTCCCGATCACGCGCGCGCGGAAATTTTCATCCGCCTGGTGGACGATGGCGAGCGCACGCGAAAAGCAATTGCCGCCGCCGTGGCTGGATCGGCCGAAGCCCGTGAAGTGCTCTGTATCCCCGCCGTGCACATGCAACCCGTGGATGGCTTTGAAACGGGCGTTGTCGCATTCACGACCGACATTCCAGCATTTGCCGGATCGTGGGGCAAGCCGCTGCTGTTTGGACCGGGCAGCATCCGCGTTGCGCACACCGATGAGGAACGCGTGCCCAAGCGAGAACTGGCGGACGCAATCGAGATCTACAAGAAGTTGTCGAAGCAACTGTTGGCCCAGGAGTGAATACAGGAGTGAACAAGTGAGTGAACAATACCGGGTGGCAATCGCAGGCGCCACGGGAGCCGTGGGCGTCGAATTTCTAGAGTGTCTGGAAAAGCGGGACTTTCCGATTTCCGAGCTGCGTCTGTTGGCATCGGCGCGTTCCAAGGGTAAGACCATGCCCTTCCGCGGCCGCGACGTGGTGGTGGAAGAGCTTACGGAACATAGTTTCGACAACATCGACGTCGCGTTCTTCAGCGCGGGCGGGTCCATTTCGAAGAAATTTGGGCCTATCGCAGCGAAGGCCGGCGCGGTGGTGGTGGATAACTCGTCCGCGTTCCGCATGGATCCGTCGGTGCCGTTGGTGATTCCGGAGATCAATCCCGAAGCCGCGGCGCAACACCATGGCATCATCGCGAATCCGAACTGCTCCACCATCATCGCGATCGTGCCCTTGTGGCCCATTCATAAGAAGAACCGCATCCGCCGCATCATCGCGTCCACCTATCAGGCGGCCTCCGGAGCCGGAGCCGCGGCCATGGAGGAACTACGCGAATCCACGCGCGCGCATCTGGAAAATCGCGATTTCCAGAACACCGTGCTGCCGCACCCATACGCCTTCAACCTATTCAGCCACAACTCGAAGATCGACCCCGCCACCGGCTACAACGAAGAAGAAACGAAAATGTCGGTAGAGACCCGGAAGATTTTCAACGACCCGGATATCCGCATCAGCGCCACCTGCGTTCGCGTGCCCGTGCTGCGCGCGCATTCCGAAGCCCTGACCATCGAGTGCGAGCGCCCCATCACGCCAGCCGAAGTCCGCCAAATTCTGAGCACCGCCCCCGGAGTGAAGCTGGTGGACGATCCCGAAAAGAATTATTTCCCCATGCCCAAGGACGCCTCGGGCCAGGGCGATGTTCTGGTGGGCCGCATCCGCCAGGACTCAAGCGATCCCAGCGGCAAATCAATCTGCATGTTCGTGGCAGGCGACCAACTCCTGAAAGGCGCGGCCCTAAACGCCGTGCAGATCGCCGAGGCGATGGTGGAGCGCGGCTGGCTGAAAAGTGCAGTGGCGAAATAGCCGTCATGCCATCCCCCGCGACAGTTCGTACAACCGTTGATGCGGTTCCCGAGGACCGCCCGCGTTCGGCGTGCGCCTCACAACGCACACTCATAGGAACCCAAACCTCATGATCGTCATGAAATTCGGCGGCACCTCCGTCGAATCGGCTTCGGCAATTGAACGTGTCGCGGGCATCGTCAAGGATCGCCTGATGCGCCGTCCTGTGGTCGTGGTTTCCGCCATGGGCAAGACCACCAATAAGCTGTTGGCCATCGCCGCGGCGGCGGTCGCAGGCGATCGTGCCGCCGCACTCACGCAGCTGGAGGACCTTCACCTATACCATCACCGCGAAGGCGTCGGCCTTGGCGTCGAAACAGAGATCGAAACTCACTTCCAGGAACTCGCTGAACTGGTGAAAGGCTTGGCCGTCATGGGCGAAATGACCGCGCGCTCGAGCGACGCCGTCTCCGCCTTCGGCGAGCGACTGTCGAGCATCATTGTAACCGCCAAATTCAACCAGTTCGGCATGGAATCTCAACACGTGGACGCGCGCTCGCTGATTGTCACCGATCATCGCCACACGCAGGCGGCGCCGTTGTTCGCCGAAACCTATCAGCGGCTCGCCGAGAAGATTCCGGCGCTGGCCGCGACGCGTGTCGTCGTCATGGGCGGATTTATCGGTTCCACCATGGAAGGCGTTACCAGCACGCTTGGGCGCGGTGGGTCGGACTATACGGCTTCCATCGTGGGCGCGGGCATAGGGGCCGAAGAAATTCAGATCTGGACGGACGTCGATGGCATGCTGACGGCGGACCCCACCGTGCTGGCGGGCGGCTATCGCGTGAAACGCTGCTCGTTCGCCGAAGCCGCGGAATTGGCCTACTTCGGCGCGAAGGTGCTGCATCCGGCCACCGTGCTGCCGGCTATTGAAAAGAACATTCCCGTGCGCATTCTGAATTCGCGGCGCCCACAAGTGGAAGGCACGCTCATCACGGCTGAAGCTCCGCCGAGCACCACGCCCATCCGCTCCATTGCATGCAAGAAGAACATCACGCTGGTCAACATCGTCTCCACGCGGATGCTGATGGCTCATGGCTTCCTGCGGCGGATTTTTGAAATTTTCGATCGCTACGAAACGCCGGTGGACATGCTGGCGACCTCCGAGGTGAGCGTGTCCCTGACCATCGATCATACAGGAGCGCTGGCGGAGATCAGGCGGGAAATCGAAGAATTCGCCGAAGTGGCCGTAGAGGACAATCAGGCCATCGTCTGCATGGTGGGTGATAATATCCGCACGGTTCCCGGCGTCGCGGCGCGCGCGTTCACCGCCCTCAAGGAGATTAAGGTTCGCATGATCTCCGAAGGCGCTTCGCAATTGAACATCAGTCTGGTGGTGGCGGCAGCGGACCTGACGCACGCGGTAGAATCGCTCCACCGGGAGTTTTTTTCAAACCCCGATCCTGCGGCATTCGAATAGTTTGTGAGTCACATGGAACAGAAACTGGCAATCGTAGGCTACGGAAAGATGGGGCAACTTATCGCGCAGCTCGCGCCCGCCTGCGGGTTTTCCGTCCACGCCGCCATTGATATCAATGACGACTTCGCGAAAGCGCAAGGCGCGGATGTGGCCATCGAATTCACGACTCCGGAAGCCGTCGTAGGCAATGTCGAAAAGCTAGCCGCCATGAAGCTGCCGGTGGTCATCGGCACCACGGGCTGGTTACAACATATGGACCGGGTGAAAGCCGCCGCGGACCGCAACGGCACGGGTGTGGTGTGGAGCCCCAATTTCTCCGTGGGTGTCAACGTATTCTTCCGCCTGGTACGGGAGGCCGCGCGCTTGCTTGCGGATGAGGCCGAGTACGGCGCATGGGCCTGGGAGATTCACCACGACACCAAGAAGGACGCCCCCTCCGGCACCATGATCAAACTGGTCGAAGAAATGAACTCCGCCGGCTACGTGCGGAATATCGACGTTAGTTCCAGCCGCGCCGGACGGCATCCCGGTACGCACGAGATCGGCTTCGATTCGGCGGCCGACACCATCACACTGCGCCACGCCGCGCGCTCCCGCGAAGGCTTCGCCAGAGGCGCGCTCAAGGCGGGACAATGGATTGTTGGGAAACAAGGCGTGTTCGAATTTAGCGACGTGTTGTTCACAAAGAGGTAATGGCTATGTTCAAAGGATGCGGCACCGCGTTAGTCACTCCTTTTAAGAAAGACTTGTCGCTGGATGAAGCCGTCATGCGCCGCCTGGTACAACGGCAAATCAACGGAGGCATCGACTTCCTGGTCCCGTGCGGAACCACCGGCGAAAGCCCCACACTCACGCACGAAGAACACCTGCGCGTGGTGGAGATCACGCTCGAAGGGGCGCGCAATGCGGATCGTAAGGTTCCCGTGATAGCCGGCTGCGGCGGCTACAGCACCGTTGAAGTGGTCGCGCTGGCGCGTGAGCTGGAGCGCATGGGCGTGGATGGCATCCTCTCCGTGACGCCCTATTACAATAAGGCCACGCAGGAAGGCTTGTATCAGCACTACAAAGCGATCGCCGAAGCCGTGGCGCTGCCGATCGTGGTGTATAACATCCAGGGCCGCACCGGCGTGAACGTCGAGACCTCCACGCTACAACGGCTTTCGGAGATCCCGAACATCGTGGGAGTGAAGGAAGCCTCCGGCAACATCGGCCAAATGGCCGCGGTCTGCCACAACATGCCGGGAAACTTTTCGGTGCTCTCCGGCGACGACGCTATTACCATTCCGCTGATTTCGCTCGGCGGATGCGGAGTGATTTCCGTGGTCTCCAATCAAATTCCGGCGGAAATGACCAGACTCGCCAATCTCGCCATGCAGGGCGACTACGCCGGCGCGCGCGCATTGCAGCGCAAATGGCTGCCGTTAATGGAAATGAATTTCTGTGAATCCAATCCTGGTCCCGTGAAGTGGTCCATGGCGCGGATGGGCCTGCTCGAGCCCGTATATCGCCTCCCCATGGTCCCGCCGCAGCCTGCCAATCAAGCCAAGATCGAAGCGGTTCTCAAACAGGCGGGCTTGTATGCCGCCGCTCTTGCGGGGAGCGTGCATGCGGATTGAGGAGCTGTTGTCCCAGATTGAGGCGCTGTTCGATCAAAAGCCCTCCGGCTACAACAATCACGATCTGGCCCTCTTCCAGCGTTTCAAGCAGGCGCTGAATGCCGGCCAGATTCGCGCGGCCGAACCGGACGCCGGCGCGCGCACCGGTTGGCGCGTGAACCCGTGGGTCAAGAAGGGCATTCTGTTGGGGTTCCGGATGGGTCAAGTTGTCGATATGTCCATCGATAGCGCGCGCCAACCCTGGTTCGACAAGGCCACGTGGCCGGTGCGGCACCTGGAAGTCGATAGCGGCGTGCGCGTCGTGCCGGGCGGCTCCAGCATTCGCGATGGCTGCTACCTTGGCCGCGGAGTGACCTGCATGCCGCCCATGTATATCAACATGGGCACGTGGGTGGGCGAGGGAACCATGGTGGATTCGCATGCACTCATCGGAAGCTGCGCGCAAATCGGAACCAACTGCCACATCTCAGCCGCCGCGCAGATCGGCGGCGTGCTGGAGCCGGTGGGCGCACTGCCCGTCATCATAGAAGACGACGTGCTGGTGGGCGGCAATTGCGGCGTGTACGAAGGAACCGTGGTTAAGAAACGCGTGGTGCTGGGAAGCGGAACCATTCTTACCCGCTCCACCCCCGTCTACGATCTGGTGCGCGGCGAAGTGCTCACCGCCACCGATGACGAGCCGCTCATGATCCCGGAGGGCGCTGTAGTCGTACCCGGTTCCCGGGCGGTCACCAAAGGGCAGGGAAAAGAGTGGGGCATCTCGCTCTACACGCCGGTGATCGTGAAATACCGCGACAGCAAGACCGACGCGCGCGTGCAGTTGGAAGACTTGCTGCGGTAGCCGCTGCGAAGGCCATTTACGCGCGGGCCGCGGCGGCCTTTTCCCGGTAGTAAGCCATTAGATCCAGAGGCGGCGGAACGTGTCCCATCGCACGCAGGAATCCGGAAACCTGGCCGCGGTGGTGGGTTCCATGATTCACCACGTGAAGAATAATCTGCCAGGCGGGGGTTTCGTACGCGTTGCCTTTGATGTCCTTGTAAGCGATATTCGCGGCGATCGCGGCATCGGACAGGCCGGAGATCCACGCCGTCCATTGATCCAGCAGCGGTGGCCAGTCGTTCTGAAGCACGGACAGATGCATATCGCGTTCCAGGTCGATAAAGCGGGCTGGAACGCTGCCTGCGATGCGGGCCATCCAGATGCGGTCGGCGGCGAAGACGTGCACCAGCGTTCCCAAAACGTGCTTGTCGGCGGTTCCGAAATCGCGCGTGAGTTCCTCAGGGCTAAGCTTGGCGGCGGCTTCCGTCAAACGGCCCGAGGCCCAACGGGTGTAGTCGATGTGAGTCAGAAGGACGTCCTTAGAGATGAGCATGGCTAATCCGTATTGTAAGACGAAAAGTGCGGTGGGCGAATGCTACCAGAGTCCGTTCTAGGCCATTCACGCAGCTTCCCACGGATTGAGGATCGTAACACCCAAGTCCACGTAGTCCCTGACATTGCGCGTCACCAAAACCAAGTCATGCTGGAAGGCCGTGGCCGCAAGAACAGCGTCAACAACGGGGCGCGGCCTGCCCTTCGCCTTCAATTGCGCCGATAGCCCGCCCCAACGCTCGGCGATCTCCAGAGTAACGGGCAAAACGCGGTTCCCGAACCAAGGCATGATTTGATTGTCAAGCCAGTCTCCAAGAACGGCGCGACGATTGCTTTCCTGCAACGAGGCGATGCCCTTTCGGATTTCGCCGATGGAAAACACGCTCACGAAAACGCGGTCTTTGGATTTTCGGAGGAACGCCTCCACCTGGGCCGCGGGAGTGGATTTCGTTAATTCGGAAAGGACGTTCGTATCGACCAGGTAGCCGTTCACAGACTGATGTCCCGGCCGGTGTCCTTATCGCGCTCAAACTCCATATCAAGACCCCGGAACGGTGATTTTGCGAACAGATCAGCCAGGTTGTCCACCTGCTGATAAACGGGTCTATTTGCCGTAGTCGTCCAATAGAGGGCGCGGACGGCCTGATCAACCGCCTCCTCGGGGGAACGGGCAGCGCCGGACTTGACCACCTCGGAAAGAAGGCGGGCTTGCTCGTCGTTCAGCGTAATGGTCATAGCCGGATCTCCCTCTCTTCACATTACCGGATTAGAGGCGTTGTGTCACGAAAGCTTTCGGGCGTTTGACACTCCCGCTGCCCCTCGGCTAACCTAAGGTATTGAACGACTCCAACGGAGAAGGTCTGTCTACATGAAAACCGCAATCCCCTCGGCTCAAGGTATTGAGCGCAAATGGCATTTGATGGACGCCGAGGCCGCAATCCTGGGGCGGCTGGCCAGTAAGGCCGCCAACATTCTGATGGGCAAGCATAAGCCGAGCTACACGCCCTTCATCGATACGGGCGATCATGTGATCGTCGTGAACGCCGCGAAGGTCAAGTTGACCGGCGCGAAGGAAGAACAGAAACTGTACCGGCGCCACTCGGGCTACCCGGGCGGGTTGACGGAAACCAAGGCGCGCGTGGTGCGTGTGACGCGTCCGGCGCGGATGGTCGAACAGGCGATTCAGGGCATGCTTCCGAAGAACAAACTTGGCAAGCAGATGTACCGGAAGCTTCAGGTATACGCGGGTCCCAAGCACCCGCACGACGCGCAGAAGCCCACGGCTTTGGCGGTCTAGCGAAAACGCAGAGGAGATACGAGTGGCAGCATTAGTGCAACATTTGGGAACCGGCCGCCGCAAACGCGCGGTGGCTAGAGTGTTTTTGCGGCCGGGCAGCGGCAAGATCACGGTCAACGGCCGTGGGTTCGAGGACTACTTTCCGAGCGACGCCTCGCGCGCCATCGTGAAACAGCCGTTGCTGGCCACGGAAACCGCCGATAAGTTCGATATCATGATCAACACCGATGGCGGCGGGCCGTCGGGCCAGGCCGGCGCGGCGAAGCTGGGCATTGCCCGCGCGCTGCTGGATTTCAACGTGGAGCTGCGCGCTAAACTGAAGGAACTAGGCTTCCTGACGCGCGACGCCCGCCAGCATGAGCGCAAGAAATACGGCCAGAAGGGCGCTCGCAAGCGGTTCCAGTTCTCCAAGCGCTAAGGGCGCTGGGCGGGTCTGGCGCGCGTTTTTGCGTGCGCTGGCCTTCGCGGTTTGGCCACCTTCGTTGCTGCGCGCAACGGGCTGGCCGTTTATCCACCATTTACCCGGGCCACAAATTCCGCTTTGGGCCGTGGCCGGTTCAGCCTGGGGTTCGCCCCCACAGGCAAGGAGGCATTTTGCCGTCGATCAGCATGAAGGAATTGCTCGAAGCAGGCGTTCATTTCGGGCACCAGACCAAGCGCTGGAATCCAAAGATGAAGGAATACATCTTTGGCGAACGCAATGGGATCTACATTGTAGATCTGCAAAAAACACTCAAACTGTTTAAGGACGCCATGCGCTACGTCGGTGAAATGGCCGCGCAGGGTAAGACCGTACTGTTTGTCGGCACCAAGCGCCAGGCTCAGGAAGCCATCGCCGAAGAGGCCACGCGCTGCTCGCAGTACTACGTGAATCAACGCTGGCTGGGCGGTTTGCTCACCAACATGACCACAGTGCAGAAATCCATCAAGCGCCTTAAGGAATTGGACGCCATGGCAGAGGCGGGCTGGGAAGGGCGCGTCAAGAAGGAAATCATCCGTCTGGACCGCGAGCGCAAGCACTTGAACCAGAACCTGGCCGGCATCAAGGACATGAATGGCCTGCCGGACGTGATGTTCGTCATCGATTCCAACAAGGAAGCCATCGCCGTCGAGGAAGCCCGCAAGCTTGGCATTCCGGTGGTTGCCGTGGTGGATACCAATTGCGATCCTGACAAAGTGGATTACGTGATTCCGGGCAATGACGACGCTCTGCGCGCCATCCGCCTGTTCACCACCAAGATCGCCGACGCGGTTTACGAAGGCCGCCAGTTGGCGACCGAACAGGACTTCGCCGCCGAGAAGATGGTGGCCACCGACGAGACGCCGGTCGAAGATATCCCCGAGTACGCGCAGTACGTGGACCCTAAGTATTCCGAACAGCTCATGTCGGAATCGATGCCGGACGAAGATTTGCCGTCCATGTCGCAGCCGGCGTAGGAACTCCAACGGACACCGGCGTGGCGTGCCGAGCGGCGCGGGCCGGAGCGCGCCCTCCGGACTCTACCGTCAGGCAGTGCCCACAAGCCGCCAACAAGCAATGAGGAACAGATCATGGAAATCAGTGCACAACTAGTGAAGCAGCTCCGCGATAAGACCGGAGCCGGGATGATGGAGTGTAAGAAGGCCCTGGTGGAATCAGGCGGCGACCTGGACGGCGCCGAAGTCATTCTGCGCAAGACCGGCATCGCCTCCGCCGCCAAGAAAGCCACGCGCACCACCAAGCAGGGTGTCATTGGCAGCTACATCCATGCCGGTGCGCAGATCGGCGTGATGATTGAGGTCAACTGCGAATCCGATTTCGTGGCCCGCACCGACGATTTTCAAGGTTTGGTGCACGATCTGGCCATGCAGGTGGCCGCCGCCGATCCGCAATTCGTCCGACGTGAGGATGTCTCGCAGGCGGCACTCGATAAGGAGCGCGACATCGCCCGCGCCCGCGCATTGACGGAAGGCAAGCCCGAGAAAATCCTCGACAAGATCGTGGAAGGGCGCTTGGCCAAATACTACGAAGAAGTGTGTTTGTTGGAGCAGCCCTTCATCAAGGAAAACACCACCACCATCGCGGATCTGATCAAGGCGAAGATCGCGAAATTGGGCGAGAATATTTCGGTGGCCCGTTTTGTCAGGTTCAAGGTGGGTGACACGGCGGCCGCGGAGGATCGCAGCACGGCGGCGCAGGGCTAGCGCGAGCCGTGTGTCTCATCCCACGGACTCCACTATGGACACGGCCGGCATAACCTCAGAGGCGCAACCAGTTCCGCGGTACCGGCGCATCTTGCTCAAACTGAGTGGTGAAGTATTAGCCGGCCAGGAGTCCTTCGGCATCGATCCTGAGCGCGTTCGTTCGCTGGCGGCCGAAGTCGCCGAAGTTGCCAAGTCGGGCGTACAGGTCGGCCTGGTGGTGGGCGGCGGCAATTTTTTCCGCGGCGTCGCGGCAGCCGCGCGCAACATGGATCGAGTGACCGCGGATCACATGGGCATGCTGGCGACGGTGATCAATTCGTTGGCGCTGCAGGACGCGCTCGAACAGCAGGGCGTGCCCACGCGCGTGATGACCGCGATCTCCATTCCGCAGGTGGCCGAGCCTTACATCCGCCGCCGGGCCATCCGGCACCTGGAAAAGGGCCGCATCGTCGTTTTTTCCGGCGGCACGTCGAATCCGTATTTTTCCAGCGACACCGCCGCCACGCTGCGTGGTTTGGAGATCCACGCGGAGATCGTCGCAAAAGCCACCAGCGTCGACGGCGTTTACGATAAAGACCCCCGCAAGCACGCCGACGCCGTGCGATTCGAAACAATCGGGTATTCTGAAGTCTTGTCCAGGGATCTGCGGATTTTGGATGCATCGGCCGTGGCCATGTGCCGCGATAACCACTTGCCGATCACCGTTTTTGATCTGACGGTTCATGGCAATATAATGCGTATGGCAATGGGGGAGCCGATTGGAACGATGATCTCGTAACGCCCCGGCAACAATACACATGAAACCAGAACAAGCAGCCGCGCAACACAACTTTCTGAGCGTGAAAGAGATTGAAGTTCACGCAAAGACCCGCATGGACAAAGTACTCACGGATTTGCAGCACGAAATGGCGGCGATTCGCACCGGCCGGGCTTCCGTGGGCATCTTCGATAACATCAAAGTGGACTACTACGGAACGCCGACGCCCATCAATCAGGTTGCGAATCTGCACGTGCCCGAGGCGACGCTGATTACCATTCAGCCGTGGGACGTTTCACAGATCGCCGCCATCGAAAAAGCGATCCGAGCGTCCGACCTGGGCTTGAATCCGGGCAACGACGGCAAGCTGATCCGCGTGCCCATCCCGGCGCTGACCGAAGAGCGCCGCAAAGAGATCGTCAAGCGGCTGCACCATGTGGCCGAGGAACATCGCGTGGCCGCCCGCAACGTCCGCCGCGACGCCAATGAGCATCTGAAGAAGCTCCTCAAAGACAAAGCCATCAGTGAGGACGAGGAACGCCGCGCGCTGGACGACGTTCAGAAGATGACCGACGGCCACATCGCCAAGATCGACGAAGCGTCCAAGGCGAAAGAGAAAGACATTCTCAACGTGAAGTAGCGTGCGGCCATACGCCTGTGCGCGCAGTGCGACGCTGCCGCAACGCTGCGCCAAACGTCACGGCAATAACGCGCCTCAACTCCGCAATTCCGCGGCGATCTCCCGCGCGGCCTGCCGGGCCTGCTCTATCGCGCCGGTCTCAAAACTGATCGCGCCCACCTTAGGATGGCCGCCGCCGCCGTAGCGCTCGCAGATGCTCGCAAGGTTGAACTTCAGAGGCTCTTTCACCCACGGATTGGATCCAACGGATACCTTGGTGCGGAAGCTCGAAGTGCTGACGGAAACCGTGTAGACCGACTCCGGATGCAGATAGTAGGGGATGAACTTGTTATAGCCGTCCACCTCGTCTTCCACCAGATCGAAATACACCACACCGCCATCGCTTACTGCACGCTTGCGGATCAATTCGATCGATTCCAGATGGCGCTCGTACAACGGCCGGTAGACGGCACGAATTCCGGCATCGGCGGCGATTTCCTCGAGCGTCGAGTGCCGCATCATGCCGATGATCCGCTGCACGGTATCGGATCCCTTGGAACCTTCAATCACCAGCGTAAGCTGCGTGGCGGGCGAGGACAGTTCCACCGCCTCCTGCGAATCCTTGTACTGCGCGCCATCCACGATGTCCGCCCAGGCAACCAACTCCGCCATATCGGCGGCCTCGAACCCGAAGCGCTCGCGCGCCATCGCGGCGATGTAGCCGGTGCAAGACCGGAAAGAAGGATCGAACATTTTCTTGCCGGTGGTGTCGGCTCGAAAATGCTGCGCGTCTTCCGGAGTCAGAAACGCGCTCTGGTGATGATCGAACCACCAGGTGACGCGTGGATCGTTGGAATACTTGAAGTCGACAATCGCGTTCACATCTCCGTCGAATAGTTCGGGCTCAAAAAGTTGCGACGCCTTGTGCGCCATTCCCGTGTAAACGAACTCCGCGCCAGGGTAGAACTTAGCCTCCACGAAGCGGCTGAAATAAGCCGCGGACGCGGCGCCGTCGAAGCAATGATCGTGATAGAGGATGCGAACCTTCATATGTATCGGAAGAGGGGTGGAAAACCTGTTAGTATCCCGCAGTTGGGGGGTACAATGCAAGTCGCACTCTTATCTAATACAAGACGGGCCTGAAGAGGAGCCTGTTTCTAACACAAGACGGGCCT
>CAMAUG010000073.1 GCA_945861255.1 Candidatus Sulfopaludibacter sp. SbA3 | reverse complement strand
TGTTCGGTGCCGGGACCACCCAGTTCCACCGCGATGATCCCCGGGAAATAAAATCGCCTCGTTGAGTTTCTGCGACGGGAAATTCCGTTCACTCAGTTTGCCGAAACCTGGGCCGCCGGCACAGAGGAGACTACCGGCGAGTGGCCGTTGCCGGCCGCGTCTCCGCCGGTGAATCGCGCCGCAAGTAGTCGAAGTACATTTCCAGGTGGGCCTCGCGCGTCCAGTGGCGCAGGAACGCCTGATACCCCTTCGCACCCAGCTCATCGCGAAGGCTACGCGAGTTCGCGATCTTGTTCATAGCGTCGATGAGCTCATCGTCCGTGCGATAGGCATAGCCGCCCCCGCTGTCGTCGATCACCTCCGGCAATGCGCCCAGATCGCGGGCGATCACCGGTGTCTTGCGGGCGAACGCCTCAATGTTAATCATTCCGAACGTCTCATACGTCACCGACGGGATTATGCTGGCGATCGCGTGGTAATACAGTGCGCCCAGCTTGGCCTGAGGAAGAGCTCCGGTGAACTTGATTCTGGGATTCGCTGCCGCCATCGCCTTCAATTCGTTTTCGTACGTTCCCGTGCCGGCAACGATCAGATCCACCTCCAGCTTTCGTTCGCGCCACAACTGGATCAACGTTTGCACGCCCTTGATCAGCTCCAGCCGGCCGACGAACAGGAAATAGGGAGCTTCTTGCGGGCGGGGGCCGGGCTGCTGCCAGTCCTGGTCGACACGATCGATGAAGTACGGCAGATGGTCCACTTTTTCGGGAAATCCGCGCTCCTGGTGCATGGCGGCGGTAAACCGGCTTGGAGAGAGGAAGCGGTCCACATGACGCGCGGCATCGGCCATCAGGCCGGTATAGCGCCACCACTGCGGGGGGCGATTTCCGTGCAGCGTGCAGCGCAGGCAATCGGGTTTATCGCACGGCCGGCGATTCATCTTCCACAGCACGTGCAGGGGACACACCAGCCAGTGGTCGTGCGTCGTGGCAATCTTCACGGTCCCGGGTTGCGCCTGAATTTCGAAGATCCGCGGGCCCAGCAAAGAGACGTTGTGAAAGTGGATCACGTCGTAGTTGCGCTCCCGAAGCAGTTGTTCGATTCTTCCCAGCTTTAGCCAAGGGGCTCCCGTTTGGTGCGTGAGGAGCGGCCCCACCCACCCGAATCCACTGCGCAGTTCGTGACGGTGCACGTTGGGGTGCTCGGCAAACTGGATTGGGGGTGGGCCGGGGTGCAGCATGCGATAAGAATCCACGCAATGCGCCACGTCCACGCGATGACCGGCATCCCCCAGCGCGTGAGCCAGCCGGTAGATGTACATCGCGTCGCCGCCGAAACTGTAAGGCGGGTAGAACGTGGTGAGATGCAGGAAGTTCATGAGATGCCCGGCTACTGCGCGTAACCAAGCGATTTCAACCGCTCCATCGTAGCGTGATCGCGGCTCAATGTCCGCGCGGACTGCCCGGCGGGGAATGCCCGTTTCCATTGTTCGAGCATCGCCGTTAAAGCGGCGACCTGTGGATCGCCGTCCTGGTAGAGATTGTGCTCCTCACTCCGGTCCTGGGAGAGATCGAATAGCTCTCTTTTGCCAATATTCGAGACCACCAATTTCTTCCCCTCAAAGAGCAAAGCCTCTTCCGTTCTTCGAAAACTGGGATTCTGGCTGGAAAGCCACTCGTCCGGGTAGGATACGCTCACCACCGCGCGGCGCGAGCGTCCTGTCCCGCTGCGCAAGCTGACTCCGGCAAGGCGGGATAATGGCGAAATGCCCACCACATCGAGCACGGTCGGCAGAAGATCCACTTGGCTGGCATAATCATCGATACGCAATGACGGGTTGCCGCCGGGATACTTCACCAAGAGCGGAATTCCGATCTCCTCCTGATAAACCGAGACCCCGCCGTGGCCTACGTGATCCCTCCGGCCGAACGCTTCCCCGTGGTCGCCCGTCACGATCAGCATTGTAGTTTCCCAATCGCCTCGCGCCTTCAGCGCTGCGGTGAGGCTGCGGAGCTGTGCATCGATATACTGGATTCCGCCGTCATAATACGCTTCCAGGCACTGTTGCTCCTCGCTTGTAATCGCACGTTTGCCGCTGACAAGGTCATGGCGGATTCGCTTGGTTGCTTTCCAGCGAGCCACAGTCGGATCGGAGCACGGATATGCCGACCGGAAGGGTTCAGGAGGAACGTAGGGAGAGTGGGCATCCATATAGTTCACGAACAGGAAATACGGAGTAGCGGCGCCAACTTGATCGAGCAGAAGATTTGCTTCGCCAGTAATTTCATCGGCACGCCTCGTAACCAATTCGGCCTCCATCATGGACAGTACTGGTTCCAAAAGCGTCGCCACGGTTCTTCTCAGGTGAGGATAGTCGTGGACGCTGCTGTCCACGGGTACAGACGCGCGCCGATCGAAGACTTCAAAACCTTGAGCCAACCCAAAGCTAGACGAAAGGTAACCGCTGTTTGCCACCACCGCCATGGTGCGATAATCATTCGCGCGCAGCACCTCCGCCATGGTCGTAAAGTGCTCCGGCAATGGCTGGTAAATGGGCGGCGCGAAGTGCGCACCATGTGTCCGGGGATACAGGCCAGTGAACATAGAAGCGTGCATGGGCAAGGTGAAGTCGGAGACCGCTACGGCATTGCGATAAACGGTAGCCTCCTTGGCCAGTTCCCGCAAGAACGGGGTCGTGTCGCGCTCGTAGCCGTAGAGGGACGTGTGATCGGCTCGCACCGTGTCCATGACTATCAACACCACATTCGGCCGCTGTCCCGATGCAACCGACTTGCGCGGCGGTAGCTTGGGTGGGCCCGCACTCAGCGCCCATCCGGCTCCACAAGCGACCAAGAATAGTCCGGCCATGGCCGCGGTATAGTTGATCGGCACCGCCAAAATCGGCAATCGCCGTTTGCCGAACCACCAGGACATCACTGCCGCTGCAAGCAATACCGGCAGAATCACTCCCAGCCGGAGCGCGCTGGAGCGACCACCGAAAACCAGCGTGCTGATCCAGGGAGGCGCCATGACGAACAGACTCGCCGTGAGCGGCTCCACCAGAAACCCAAGACGATCGTTCCAATGTTCAGAACGCAGGCTCGCAAGCCCGGCCAAAATCCCTAGCCCTGCCAGCGCCAACGAGACTTGTTCCCCACCGGGCAATCGCCCGTCCGCCACGAGATTTCCCGCGAATATGGCGAGGAACAGAAGCACCACCACGCATCGCGTCGCCTTCCATTCGCCCGCTCGCGGCGCGCCGAACGCCATCAGCGCCAACCCGGCTACGGATCCTAAGACTGAGCCGATTAGTACATAGACGCCGAGGGTTATCGCTTGGATTCGCCACGTCGGCGCGTTTAGTACCGTCTCCGGTTGCAAGAGGAGAGGCGCCAGGGAGAACAGGATGAACTCCACCGTGGCGTACGCCAGCCATACCCCCAAGCCGGCGATGCTGCCCGCCAGCATGGCCTTGGCGTATTGCTTTTCCATCATTGCGTTGCCGTTTTCCTTGCCGCTTCGCTTACTATTGCGCGTAGCCAAGTGATTTTAGCCGGTCCATGGCTCCCCGATCGCCGGAAGTCATCCGCGCAGGTTTCGCGGTTCGCACGTTGCGTTTCCACGTCTCAAGCGTTGCCATCAGCGAAGCCGCCCTGGGGTCGCCGTCCCGGTACAGGTTGTTCTCCTCGTAGCTATCTTTGGACAAATCGAACAGCTCCCGTTTACCGGTTGTGGAAAGCACCAGCTTCATTTCGCCCAGCATCAAACCTTCCTCGGTCCGCCGGAAATCCGGGTGCAAGGACACCGCCACGCTGTCTGGATAGGAGACGCTTACCAACGCCCGTGGTCCGCCCGTGGCAATCTGTCGCAAACTCAAACCGGCCAATCCAGGCATCAGGGGAAGGTTGGCGATATCGAGGACCGTCGGCAGCAGATCCACTTGACTGGCACGGACTGCTTCAAGCGCCGCAGGCTTGTTGCCCGGGTATTTCACCAACAAGGGGATTCCGATTTCCTCGTGATACACGGACATTCCTGCATGTCCCACCTGATTCCGCCGGCCGAACGATTCTCCATGGTCGCCCGTGACGATCAGCAGAGTGTTCTCCCACTGGCCGCGCGTCTTAAGACGAGCCACCAGGCCACGCAACTGGGAGTCGATGTTCGCGATGCCCCCGTCGTACAGCGATTCCAGACACTGCTGTTCATTGGTGGTAATCGTGCGCTTGCGGCTGATAACTTCATGAAGAATGCGTGTGGTGCCGTCCGGGCCTCCAATCGAAGGATCCGAGCACGGATAGAGCGTGCGGAACGGTTCGGGAGGTATGTATGGAACGTGGGCATCCATGTAATTCACGAACAGGAAATACGGTGTATCGGCGTCCACTTGATCAAGTGCCCGTTTCGCCTGGTCCGTGATTTCGCCGGCACGCCTCATCGGCAACTCCAAGTCTAACGTCGGCAGGAACGGGCCCAGCAAGCTTGCCACCCTTCTCGTCAAATAACTGCCGCCGAGCGGCGCGCGCCAATCAAACACCTCAAATCCTTGCGAAAGTCCCATCTCCGGGGTTACGTAGGCGTAGTTAGCCACGACCGCCATCGTGCGATAGCCATTTGCGCGCAGCACCTCCGCCATCGTCGTAAATTCTTCCGCCAACGGTTGACCCAGCGGACGAAGTGGAGGAGCGTAGTGGGCCCCGTGTGTCTGGGGATACAGGCCCGTGAACATAGAGGCGTGCGTAGGCAGGGTCATGTCGGAAACTGCTACCGCATGTTCATAAACGGTCGATCCTTTAGCCAGTTCCCGCAAGAACGGAGTCGTGTCCCGCTCGTAGCCGTACAGCGACGTGTGATCGGCCCGCACGGTGTCCATGACGATGAGCACCACATTCGGTCGCCGCACTGATGCTGTGGACTTGCGCGGCGGCAGTTTGGGAGAACCGGGGCTCAGTGTCCAACCGGCGCCACCAGCGATCAACAATAGTCCAACCATGGCAGCCAGGTAGCCGATGGGGGACGCCGGGATCGGACGCCGCCGTTTGCCAAACCACCAGGACACCAACGCTACTGCGAATAGTACCGGCAGAAGTATTCCCAAACGGAAAGGCCAAGATCGCTCGCCGAAGACCATTCTGCCGGTCCAGAGAGGCGCCAGGACGAACAGACTTGCAGTGAGCGGATCCACCAGAAATCCAACACGATCATGCCAACGTTGCGAACACAGGCTCGCCAGTCCGGCCAAGATCCCCAGCCCGGCCGCCGCCAGAGAGATCTGTTCACCACCAGGCAACCGCCCATCCGCCACGAGATCTCCGCAGAATATGACGAGGAACAGGAGCACAACCACGCATCGCGTCGTCTTCCAATCGCTTGCTCGCGGCGCGCCGAATATTGTCAACGCCAACCCGGTCACGGACCCTAAGACTGCTCCGGCCAGCACGTAGACGCCGAGGATGATCGCTTGGATTCGCCATACCGATGCATTTAGTTCCGCCGCCGGCCGCCAGAGGAGAGGCGCGACTGAAAGCAGAATGAACGCCACCGTGGCATACGCCAGCCAGACTCCTACGCCGGCCATGCCGCCCGTCAGCATGGCCTTTCTGTATTGCTTTTCAATCATTGCGTTGTCGTTTTCCCTGCTATTCGGCTGCGGGTCGCGTAGGCAGAGCCGCTACCGTATGGCTTCGATTCCACGTTCATCCTTTTTCGTCTGAGCAACCTTCGCCTGCGCAACATGAGATTCGGCGACCAAGAATCCCCGCTCAATTAAGTACGTCAAGATCCTTTGCGCGTTCTCCTCTGCGGTCCATTCGCCTGTGGTCAGAGCGATGTCGGGGAACACGGGTGCTTCATAGGGATCGTCAACGCCCGTGAATCCACGCAGCAGGCCCGAGCGGGCTCGTGCATAGAATCCTTTCACGTCGCGCTGCTCGCACACCACCAGCGGCGTATCCACGAAGACTTCGATGAACCGGTCCGGCCCAACCATTTCGCGCACTTGCTCGCGGGTGGCTAAGTAAGGGCTCACCGCCGCGCAGACCACCACTCCCTGATGCCGCACGATTTCCGCCGCGACAAAACCGATTCGCAAGATATTCGTGTCGCGATCGTCGCGCGAAAAACCGAGGCCCTTGGAAAGGTGCGTTCGCACCACGTCACCATCCAACACCGTCGCCTGGCGGCCGCGTTCCATTAAGAGCACTGTCAGAATGTCCGCGATGGTGGACTTGCCTGCCGACGGCAGTCCGGTGAACCACACGCAAAAACCGCGGCGCCCTCGCGGAGGATGCGCCTGTGCAAGGATGTCCGCCACCGCGGCGTGAGCGTACCAATCCGGCAGAGGGCGGCCGCGGTCCAAGTAGCCTTCCACCGCCCGCTCATCGGACAGTGTAACCGCCGTCTTGTGAGCGGGCAACGCGCGCGCTTCGCAATAGCGGTCTTCTTCCGGAACATACGCCATTACTTCGTAGGGGACCATGCGCACGCCGACCTCTGAGGTATAGGCGGCAACCCGCTCCAGTGCCGCAGCCGATTGAGAATGGCTGGAGTCGTCCGGCGCGGCGATCAAGTGATTGGCGCCGAAGTTCCGCGCCAGAATCGCCTGCCAAATCATCTCGCGGTCGCCCGCGACACGCCCTGGTAAAGTCAACACGGCGAAACAGTCGGCGGTTTCCACATCGCCCGCAGCCAGCGCCATGAACGTCCGCAACCGCGTGTAGTGGTCCATGTCGCCTTGGTGCGCGACGCCGGCCACCGGCTGCACCAACAGGCTGGCCCCTAGGTCCCGCGCGGTGCGCTTTGCCATCTCTTCTTGCGGGGGACTGGCGCACGTCGGCCGGAGTCCGGCGGAGCGTGGGAAAATCATGATGCACGGCCAGATTGAAAACCCGCATGGGACCACTGACGCAGGAACTGCCACGCGCTTCGAAGCTTGCTTCGGAAGACGCGTCCGCTGAAAATACTTCCTCCACTTGGAGGATCGCCATCATTTCGTTCTTAGAGCCGCGCAGCACGATCGCGCTGCCCACTGTCACCACGTCGGCATCGTCCATGGGCAGCAGCACGGGCGCCGGGAACAAGGTCCCGTTCGCCAACCGCATTTCCGCGACCACGCGGCGGTAATCGGCTTCACCCATAAAGCGGTCCAGCGGCGACAACGCTCCAGTCGCGATCAATTCCAGATCGCAGAGCGAGCGTCCGGAAAGGCGAATGGAAGGGAGTTCCTTGGCGCGGCGAATCAGATCGTCGCGCTCTGCTCCCCGTGCGATCAAGTCCACCAGTTGTCCGCCGTACGGCGTGATCGGATTGCCGGCGGGCGACGAGCCGCCCCCATTGAAATGGGTCGTTGTTGTATCAGTAGCCATTAGAAAACCACCTTTAGCCGCTTCTTGAGCAACAGCATGCTCACAAGAGAAATCGCAAAAAACCACACCAGCCAATGCAATTCCAGGCCAAATCCCCGCACCGACGCGCCAGGATAGCGGACTTCCACCCAATCGACGGCGGAACTGGATAGAAAGCTCTCGCCCGGATTCATCAAGTAGTCAAGAAGAGAGCTTACTTTACGTTCCGAAACGTGTCGAAGTCCGCTTCCCACTTCTACTTCTTTGGTGACCACGTTGTCGCGCACGGCGACGTCCAGCGTCCCCGACCCGGCACGCGCTCCGCGAATACGCCAGCTGACCTGCCGGTCGTCCATTTGCCGCACCGGAGGCGTCTCCACCGTGACCTCGCCCGAAGCCGTGAGAGCCGGCGCGGGAGCCGCGGGATCCAGAGACTCCTTCAAATGCATGGTGACGATGGTTTCCTGCCCAGGTGCCAGCGGACTCTTTCCATAGAACGCATCCAGATTGGTCAGCAGAAACACCATGGGAATGCCGGAGATCAACGCAGGCCGCAACATCAGAGCCAAATACCGGAAGTTGGCCATCACCAGATCGCAATGCGCCCGCCAGATCAGCACGGGCTCGTCGGCGAACAGCATCAGCTCCAGCAGATGGGCGCGCACCTTACCCTGGGCTTTCTTCACCGCGGCTTGATCCACCGTATAGCGGAAAACCCATAGCAGAAGGACGCCCGTAAGGACGCTGACGATCGTCAGGCTGAACAGAGGAGACATGCCGTTAATCGATATAACCCAAGCCCTGGAACTTCTTCACCAGCGCTTCACTGGATTCCGCTTCTTCCAACTGGCTGATTTCCTTGTCGAGCAGATGCTCGACGAACTCTTGCAACGAAGAATACCCCGCTGCCTCAGCGCACTTCTTGGCGCGCGCCGTCAGGTCTTTGTTGAGTTTGATCGTGGTTTGAAACATGGTTGGCTCCGAAAAGTTAAAGAACGCTTTTGCCCTTCATCCCCTGCCCCAACGGGACGCCGAACTCCTGGAGGATGGTGGCGGGGATATCCACCAACTGAGGGCTTCCGCCGCGCAGTTTACGATTGCTCAAGAGCACGCCTGGGACGAAACGGGGGGAGATGCAATGATCTCCTACCCAGGCTTCGTTATTCGATTCCACCAGCAGTTTGGGCGCGGCGCCCAGGGCCGTTTGCCAGGAGGCTCGATACGCGGGCTGGTATCCGACGATCAGGTCCGGTCCGTTGTGCGTGGCTCCCGGCGCGTACGTAACGAAAACATCGTCTACAATCGCTTGGTGCGTGTCCGGATCGCGGATTTCCTTTAACTTCGCGGAAATCTTTTGCAGCAAGGCTTCGGTCTCCTGTCCCGGCTGCACAACACCTTCGCGCTCGCGGCCGTACTGGTTGATGTAGATTCCGTTCAAACCCACCGCATACGCCTTGGTGCGCGACCAGTCTATGTTTTCAAGCCCTTCGCCACCCGGTTTCGATTCGTCCAGAAGAGTGAACAGGCCTTCCTGTTTCAGCCACGAATTCATATGCACGGCGCGATCGAAAGTGGAGAAACCATGGTCTGACATCACGACCAATGTCGCGTCCGGCGCGTGTTCCCGAACCCAGCCAATCTCCCGGTCGACACGCTTGTAGGTTTCGAGCAGCTCACTGTCGTACTTGCCGAACAGCATGTGGGAATTCTGATCGACGCCGAAGAAGTGGAAAAACAATACGCCGCTCTTCAACTCCTGAACACCGTGCCGCAAGATGGCCAGATGTTCTTCGGCCACGAGGCGAGTTTGGGCCAGATATTCGGCGCGGGTGAGCACGCCCTGGCGCAGTGCGGCCGTGTCCTCCGCCATGCCCTGCGTATAGAACGGCCCGACGGCTTTGGCCAGGCGGCGTCCGTAGGAAGCGGGCTGGGTAATCGGCAGGTCGGCTTCCACGGGATCGAGATTGATGGGCGAAACGTAAATGCGAAAATCTTTGCCCAAGCTCTTGGCGTAAAAGCGCATCATCCCGTGCGCATAGGCCAACCCGCGCAGCATCGGAAATTGCGCGCGGATCCAGCCGGACCATTCGCCTTCGCGGAGAATAAAGCTTTCATCGCCCAGTTCAAACCGCGCCACTGGCTGAGCAGGGTCCAGATGGGCTGTCATTGTAACGCTGGTGGTAGCCTGGTCTTTCCTTAGCGAATTCGAGGGGCCTTCAATCTTCAATTCCGCCTTATGGCCAACGACCGTTACCGGGACGATGCGCCCTCCCGGCACGCCATGGCGTTTTTCCTTGGGGTCATTGGTGAAATAGGTGAAAGTGCCGAAAGTGCCCAGCAGATCCGGAGTACCCATTCCGGAGAGCGCTTCGCCTTCGCATTCCACCGGCGGGAAATTGGTGGGCATGCGGAGGATATTCGTATTCACGCCGTGGGCGGCCAGGATTTGCCAAAATGCTTGCCCGCGCCGGAAGGTCTTCACGCGCCCGTCGGACAGCGGCAGCACCCACGGGCCGAACGATAGGGTGTGCTCGGGCGGCTCGGTCTCAGACATCGCGGAGTACGGCTGCATCTTCACCGGGTCGCGATGAATGAAATCGAAAATTCCGTGCTCCTGCGGCGTCAATCCGGTGATGACGGAGGACCATGCCACCGGGCTCTGCGGTGGAATGGTGGTGGCAAGCCGCTCCAGGCCACCGCCCTCTTTGCGGAGTTTTTCGAGGTTCGGCAGCGCGGCGATGTGATCTTCAAGGAACTTCGGGTCCATGCCGTCGATGCCTAACACGATCATGCGCTTGGATCCCGCCGCTTTGACGGAGCCTTGGCTGCATCCGGCGAGCGCTACGCATAACGCGCTGGTCCCGATCGCCGCGTATAGATGGATTCTCATGTTCATGCCAAATTGAAGATCCGCTTCCCGTCCATCCAGGCGGGCGCCGGAACGCCGAATAACGAAAGGGTGGTCGGCGCCAGATCCTCAATGCCCGGATCGGCCGCATCCATGCTCCGGTTGCAGAAGAGAACGCCCGGCACCAGGTGCGGGTCCACGCAGTGGTCCCCGCTCCATGCCTTGTGATTGTGTTCGAAGATCTCCGCGGACACCTTACCTACCGCGGCGTCCCACGATGTGCGGTAGCCATTGTTGTATCCGATGATCAAGTCCGGCGCGGCATTCAGATAAGGACCCTGATAGAGCGCGTTGGATGCGTATACCTGGCCAATGGCCACGTCGTCGCATTCTTCGTCTCGGAGACCCGCTAGTTTCCCGATGAGTTCCTGGCGAAGCGCCTCCGCTTCGGGGCCTGGCTTGACGATTCCCTCCGGTTCGCGGCCCTTCGTGTTCACGTAGAGGCCGCCCAGCCCAAGCGTGTACGCGCGCGTGCGGGACCAATCCACTCCCTGGAAACTCGGCCCGCTTTCGGACGCCCCATTCTTCATGGCCAGATACCCGTTCTTCAGCAACCAAGCGTTCAGATTCACACCCCGGCGGAATGAACAGAAACCGTGATCGGACAAGACAAACAGGATGGTGTCCTTATCGACGTGCTGCATGGCGATGCCGGCCAGCCGGTCCATGCGCTGATACAAGTCCTCGATGGTTTTTTGGTAGCGGCTATGTTCACTATCCGCGCCCCGGCTCTCTCCCTCCAGGTACCGGAAGAACATGTGTTGGACGCGGTCGCTGGTATCGAAGACGCAGGCCACCACGCCGCGCCGCGTTTTTTCCAGCGCACTGACGAACATCCCCTCGCGTTCCTCCATGGTGAGATACGCCTGTTTCAGAAATGCGTCCTCGTCGATGATGCCTTCGTTGAGCGCCCACGTGTCTTCCGCCATTCCCAGCGTCGAATACGTGCCGAGCAATTTGGCTAAATATGACGCGTAATACGATGGATGGCTAATCGGTAGCGCAGGATTTTCCGGATCCAATTGCACGGGAGTCACGTACAGCGTGACCTCCGGTTCGGACGCCGTCAGCATGAAGCGCGCGATTCCGGGGACCTTCCCGATCGGAGCGCGAAAACCGAGCTTGATCCACGGCGTGTACTCGCCGCGCGGCAGTGGGTAATCATTGCCCTCGATGGTGAGCGTGTAGATCCCTGAAGTTCCCTGCTTCACTTCGAAGTTGATCCCCAGCGGAGCGGCACCAGCTTCAAACGGATGATCCGGGCCTTCCAAGCGCCCATGAATCGCGTTGCCTTCGCGCCGCAGCGGATAGCGCGACCCGCCTTCATAGGTGGCTTGCTGGAGCTTCGTCGAGAAGAACGAGAAAGACCCCTGCGTTCCACGCAGGTCCGGAGTACTCATCGCCGAAAGCATCCGGCCGTTGAATTTCTCTGGAGGAAATGTGATGGGCACGCGGATAATAGTGCTTCCGATATAACGGTCGCCCAGCAACTTCCAGAAAGGCTGGCTCTTCCGGCGCAGCTCCACTGTGGGGCGCGAAAGAGGAATGGTCCAGGAACCGATCTTCATGCTGCGGCGCGGGCGGCCGACCTTCGCCGAGGACAGCTCCGGGACGTACGCCTTCGTGCTGCGGTTTAGAAAATCGAAAATATTGTGTTTCGCCGGATTCACACCCGTCGCGAACGTGGACCAGGCCACCGGGGAGAGCGATGGGAACGTGGTGCGCAGCCGGCTATAGGAACCCGTTTCCCGTAGACGCGTCAGATTGGGAAGCTTGCCCTCCTGCATGTAGCGTTCTGTCAAGCGTGGATCCAGCCCGTCCAGCCCCAGGAATATGACTTTCTTGGCGTGAGCCTTCTCCAGCCCGTGGCTTCGCCGCAGGGAACGGTACAACATGCGAAACGGCCAGGAAAGAATCGACGCGATGGTCAGCGCGAACCCAGACAGCAAACCGAGAAACGAACCGAGGAACGCGAACCCTGCACCGGGCCCGATGTAGGCCAACTGTGTTCCGGACGAACGGTCTCCGCCGGCCAACGCCTCCACCAGAACCGCTGCGGCCATGAGCGCAGCCGGAACGACCCAAGAAACGGCAGCCGGTGCGGTTCCGATCTGTGTAAGTTCGTGGGGACCACTCCCTGACGGTGGTGGCTCGGAAGTCGTTGCTGAGCGGTACGCTAGCTGCAACTCGGTGCTGGCTTGGAACCTCGTTTTCACCTTATCTTCCCCTCCACGAACGGAACTTCGAACACCTTGTCGTGCTGAACCGGACCGTGACCAAAGTAGCCTTCTTCGCCGAACAGCTCGCCATGGTCGGCCGTGATGGTCACGTATGTGTTCTTCGGAACTGTATCAAGCAGTTCTTCAACCACTGTGTCCAGGTAACGGACGGCATCAATTTGCCGTTGGCGCAGGGTCCGAAGTTTGGCTTGATCAAAGTGTTTTTCCTTTTGCTCTAAAAGTTTTCCTCCTACGATGTGATCGTCTAAGTGCTTGAAAATTCCGTGCACTCCGCTGATCTTGGGCCACTCGTTGGCAGGCTCGGACGGCAAAGCATAGGGATAATGGGTTTCGCCGACGTTGAGAAGATAAAAATTGGGTTGTTCTTCCGAAAAAGTCATCGCCCGCACCATGGCACGCATGTCGTTGTGGCTGTCCATCAGGCGATAACTGTCAAAACCGGTGTTGATGAGGGTCTTGGGGTTAAGCACCGGCAGGGAAACCATGGCGTTGGTCTTGTACCCCATGGTATCTTTCAGAAAACAAGGCAGATACATCTTTGGAACCAAGGATTTGAATTCGATGTTGTCGGTGCCCAGCCGCTCATTGAAGCGCACGAAGTCTTTCTTGTAGTATTCCGAGGCGTAAACGTTGGAAGGGCTGGTGTGTGGCATCAATCCTCTCCAGAAACTACTCACGCGGTGACCTGGGGATGGGAGGCTGGAACAAGAGCGAATCCCAGGTGTGCTGCTTTTTTGTTGAGCA
>CAMAUG010000072.1 GCA_945861255.1 Candidatus Sulfopaludibacter sp. SbA3 | reverse complement strand
CCCAGGATCTCTTGGGAAATCCGGGGCATCGAACAAGGGCTGAAATCGATCCGGAACTTTCAAATCGAAAAATCCCAAAACACGACTTAACAGCCTGTGCTGCTATGGCTTGCCGCCCATCCAGTTACGGTTAGCCGGACACTACTGGTTTCGGGACAACGGTTTTGGCGTATCCGTACAGAATCGACAGAGATTAAGCGCGGCTGATCCCCACTAGAAGGGGTGAAGGGATAATGACGTTCCCTTCCACTGAAAGCCGCCGGTAACCTTTGAGCCCGATTTTGGGGAGGGGCGGCGCTGGTGAAGACCCACCGGGCGACGGCGGGCCGGAAACATCGCCCTTGGGCGGTGAAAAGAGCGCTCATGGTCCCAGTTAGAGAGCCGAAAAGATATTCAATTTTGTTGGCGGACGAACTGACCCTGGTCAGGGAGGGGTTAGCTGCGCTGTGTGCAACCCAGCCGAATCTGCGGATTGTCGGGCAATGTTCTCAAGGCGCGGTGGCGCTCCAGATCATTCAGGAGCAGAAGCCCGATATCGCGGTCTTGGACATGAACCTGACGGATTTGTACACGTTGGAAATCGTGCGCAAGGTCCGGGAGGCGAATTTACCCACGCGCATGGTGGTGTTATCCACGCGCAAGGACCGCAAGACGGTGGTGGAGGCGTTGCGCTGCGGCGTCAATGGCTTTCTGCTGAAGTCGGCTCCCTCCGAACAGATGTTGGAAGCGTTTCAGCAGGTTCTCGACGGCGGCATCTACGTTTCCCCGTCGCTCGAACTGGACAAGATTTTCAGCCCCAGCAACAAGAACGCCCCCGAGGATCCCATCGAGACGCTCAGCGCCCGCGAGCATCAGGTATTTTCGCTGCTCATTGAAGGCACCCGCGCCAAGGAAATCGCCGCGCGGCTGAACCTGAGCCCCAAGACGGTGGACACGTACCGCGCCAGCCTGATGCGCAAACTGGATATCCACGACGTGGCCAGTCTGGTCCGATTCGCCATACACCGGGATCTGATTTCGGCGCGTTAGGACGAGAGATCCGCCTGGTATAACGCGAGTCATACCGGCTCTTCGAACAAACCGAGGACGCCCTCACGCAGGTAGTTTTCCGCCGTGCGCATTGAAAATTCCATCCGGCTGTTGAGAGGAACTTGCGGCGCGGCCGTGCGAGTGGATGTCGTCTTCACTGACCAACCTCCTGGGCCGTGATGCAATGCCGGGCCGGGCACGCGAGGCGCTCAAGCAGCGAACCTCCCGGTGAACCCGGTTGTGGCGCAACGCGTCCGGCAGCGAGCCCAAAATCGTTGTTGCCCGCACGGTACTATCCCGGACCTCTCCAAGTCGATCGCATCATGAGCGAGACAACACGGAGGCAAAACCGAACTCCCCAACCTGGCGTTGTCGTGACTGCATTGCAACGTCGGCAAGGGTCCCAACATCGCCGGCGTCGACCCGGCGACGGGAGATCTTCACGCGGTTGTACCATCCTCCCGGTCCTCCCGGGACTTTCCCTGGAATAATCCCCCCGCGCTGCTACAATGAATACTTGTGCGCACGCGCCCGGGCGCGCCGCGCGCTTCTCTACACTGCATGCACAACATCATCGTTCTAGGTGCGCAATGGGGCGACGAAGGCAAGGGCAAAGTCGTCGATCTTTTTGCCGAGCGCTTTGACATCGTCGCGCGCTATCAAGGCGGCCATAACGCCGGCCATACCGTCTACATCGGAGAGAAGAAGTTTGTCCTCAAACTTATTCCGAGCGGGATTCTGCGCCCCAACGTGCAAGCCGTGATCGGCAACGGCGTGGTGGTGGACCTGGCCGCGTTGATCGAAGAGATGACCATGCTCGAAGCCCACGGCATTGACGTCCAGAGGCAGCTTCGCATCAGCAACCGTGCGCACGTGATCTTTCCGTTCCACCGTCTGGTGGAAAAGATGTCGGAGGCGCGCGAGAACCGCATTCCCATTGGAACCACCTCCCGCGGCATCGGCCCGTGCTACGAAGACAAGATCGGCCGGCGCGGCATTCGCGTGGCGGACTTGTACGATTCCGGAAGTTTCCGAGATCTGTACGAAACTCTGGAAGAAGACAAGAAGGCGCTGGCGGCCACCTTCAATCTGCATGACACCATCGACTACACACAGATTCTGAAGCAGCACGAGGCCTACGCCGCGCGGATCCAGCCGCTGGTTTGCGACACGGCGGCCCTGCTGGCGGAGGCGATGGCGCAGGGCAAGCGCATCATGTTTGAAGGCGCGCAAGGCACCATGCTCGACGTGGATCACGGAACCTACCCGTTTGTGACGTCATCCAGCGCGGCGGCGGGCGGTGCATCCACCGGTACCGGCGTCCCACCCACGCGGATTCACGGCATCGTCGGCGTATCCAAGGCCTACATCACGCGCGTTGGATCGGGACCGTTTCCCACGGAAAACACCGATGCCGCCGGCGACTTGCTGCGCCGCGAAGGCAATGAATTCGGCGCCGTCACCGGGCGCCCGCGGCGCTGCGGCTGGTTCGACGTGCCGCTGTTGCGCTACACCGCGATGGTGAACGGCTTCGATACGCTGCTGATCACGAAGCTCGACGTGCTGGATCATCTCGACGAAATCCCGGTGTGCGTGGGTTATCGACTGAACGGGAAGGAAATCGCCGGGATGCCCGCGACGTATCGCGCGCTGGAGGCGATTGAGCCGGTGTACGAGAACTTGCCCGGCTGGAGGACTTCGACGCGCGGCACCACGCGCTACGAAGACCTGCCGGAAAACGCCCGCGCGTACCTCAAGTTCCTCGAAGACCGTACCGGCGTCGAGGTAGGCGGCGTCTCCACTGGCCCGGAGCGCACGGAGACCATCATCCGCGCCGGGTCGAAGCTGGAGAAGCTGGCGGGGTAGGCGCCGCATCGGCGCCTACGAAGTGCGTGTTAAAGTTAAGATTCCACCCAAGTTTCCCGAGGCATAAGCACCATGGACAAGATGACCCGCAAGGACCTCAAGCACGACAAGTTCGCGGAGGAAGTCGTCGACATATTCGGTTGGGCCACGCACCACCGCGACAAGGTCCTCCGCTATGGTGGACTGGGGCTGCTGGTGATCTTGGCGGCGGCGGGCTTCTACTTCTATTCCAGTTCGCAGGCCTCCGCGCGGCAGAACGCGTTGGCGCAGGCCATTCACAGTAGCGATGCCACCGTCGGCCCCACCGCCCAGCCCGGCACCATGAACTTCACCACGCAGGATGAAAAGGACAAAGCCGTGGCCAAGGCCTATGGCGACGTGGCCGCGAAGTATTCGGGCAGCCAGGAAGGCGCGATCGCCGTGATGCAACTGGCCGGCATGGCCGCCGACAAGGGCAATCTGGCGGAGGCCGAGAAGCGCTACAAGGATGTCGTCGAGAACGCGCCCAAGTACTACGCCGCGATGGCACGGTTGGCGCTCGCCGAAGTCTATGCTGTGCAGGGTAAGCGACCCGATGCCGAAAAGTTGCTGCGCGAAGCCGTGGCGAATCCAACCACCACGGTTTCCAAGGAGCAGGCCACCCTCGCTCTGGCACAATTGCTGACCAAGACTAATCCGGCCGAAGCCAAGAAACTGCTCGAGCCGTTGCGCCTCTCTGAGCGCACGCCCGTCAGCAGCGCGGCCGTGACCGCATTCGCTGCCCTGCCCGAGGATCAAAAGAAGCCGGAACCGGCGCCGCCAGCGCCCGCTTCGAAGAAATGAGTGGACGAGCGGCGCGGCAGACGCCGATCTTAGGACGCTAGCGCCCACAGCACGACACTGATATCGACCCTTGGCTTGTGAATCCCACGCCTTTACTCGCGCATCTGCGGTTCCCGTTGGACCAGGCGCGCGGCCGCCGTTATCCCGAACTCGCGCATCCCTATCGCAATCCGTTTCAGCGCGACCGCGACCGCGTAGTGCACGCGCGCGCCTTCCGCCGCCTGGAAAACAAAACGCAGGTATTCACCGCCGGGCTGTCAGACCATTTCCGCAACCGGCTCACGCATACCATTGAGGTCTCGCAAATCGCGCGGACGGTGGCTGGAGTGCTGGGCCTGGACGAAGACCTGACCGAAGCGCTCGCACTGGCGCACGATATCGGCCACCCTCCCTTCGGCCATGCGGGTGAGGAGGTGCTGGACCGCCTGATGCGCCGCTTCGGCGATCGCTTTGACCACAACCTACATGCGCTCCGCATCGTGGAAACGTTTGAGAACCGCTATCCCAGGTTCCCGGGCCTGAATCTTACGTTCGAGGTGCGCGAAGGCATCGTCAAGCATTCCCGCGATTTCGGTCCCGGTGAAATCCCCGAACTCGAGGAGTACCTACCCGGCCTGCGCCCGCCCCTGGAGGCGCAGTTGATCGATTTGTGCGATGAGATCGCCTACGACACCGCGGATCTCGACGATGGCTACCACGCGGGCCTGGTGACAATGGAGGGCGCCGCGGCCGCGTCCGATAAATTCCGGGAGCTGGATCATGCCGCGTCCATGCAGTTCCCCGGCGCGCCCGAGCGCACCCGTATGCACGAAGTGGTGCGTGGATTGATCGACTGGTTTGTTTCAGGCTTGGTGGAAGGCACGGTTGGCGCGGCGGCCGGGTTGAGCGGCGTCGCGGCCGTTCGGGAGCATCCCGCGCGGTTGGTTCAGTTCACGCCCGCGACAGCCGCCGGCGCCGCGCAGCTCAAACATTTCCTCCGCGACCAGGTCTACGAATCGTCGGCACTCACCGCCGGGCGCCGGCGCTCCGCCATGCAAATGGAGAATCTGTTCGAGCTGCTCCTCGAACACCCCGAGCGCTTACCCGCCAGCTATCTGGAGGAATCGGCCGCCCAACCCCTGCATCGCCAAGTGTGCGATTACATCGCCGGGATGACGGATGGTTTCTTTGAGCGGACCTGCGGCCAGTGGGGGATCTTGTAGGTCCGACGCCGGTGGTGAATGCAGGTGCACCAGTCCCAGCGGCATGTGTGCGGCTGACGTTCGGAGAATCGGCAACCGTACGACTGCTACAACGTGCAGCTGCAAGACTCGCTGAATCTACAGTTCAGCTTCAGCGCCAAGAAGAACAACGCGCGGCGCGGTCCCGTTTGCTTGCGGAGGGCGGCCCTGCGAGAGTGGTTCTCCGCGGAGCGATCAAGGGTAACGCTGAAGCCTCGGCTCTCCGCGCTTCCACGGCCCGGCCAACGCGGCGCTATTCCTTAGAAATCTCTTGCGGTTAGGGATCTTCGAATCCATGGGTCCCTCCTTCAGAAATGAACCTTCCCGCAACTGGTCTTTGGACTTCCGATGGCGGAAAGTATACAACTATTGAGATTCCGTGTGCTCAAGGCAAAACATACTTGAGATAACTCGCCCGCGAAATCCACTACTTGTATGGACAGTTGTCTATCCATGCCACCGACCGCCGCGGCTCCCAAGCGAACCGGCGCGCCGCACGAGGCCCGCCTGGCCATCGAGCGCTTTCTCCAAGGCGCTAAGAAACCGGTGCTCATCGAGCCGGGCGAAGATCCGTTCGTCATCGCCGCCGACAGGTTCACTCTTACTGAGCGCGGCAGCGTGGTCACTCTTGAGTGTTGGGACGAATCGCGCAATCTGGCGCGGCGCGTGGTGGACGTGCGGCTCCAACGGCCCGGCCGCCTTGAACTTAATGTCGAGCGGTTCGGCGGGCGCACCGGTCGCCTCACGCTGGTGGACATGGATCGCGCCGCCAATCGCGATTCCGCCCGCCGGGGGACGCGGCTCAAGTATCGCGAACGCTTTCGGCACTCCCTGCATCGCCAGTTCCCGGACTGGCGCATTGCCGAGCTGAGTACGGAGCAGGATCTGCACCACAGCCTCTCGCCCGCCTACCCTCGTGCGCTTCTGCGCAAGGGCCGCACCGCTATTGCCGCAATAGGCGCGGCGGAAGACACGCTGTCACCGGAAGACGCACTGAGTTTTGGCCTGATCTGGCTAGATTATCTCCGTCAGCGTGAAACGCGGCTCACCGTACAAGCGCTGGCGCTCTTTCTTCCGGTGGGGTCCGAACGGAGCACGTGCCACCGCGTCCGGTACCTTGACCCTAAAGCCGCTGCCTACCTGGTGTTCGTGCAGGATCCCACGGGCTGGGAGCAGCGCGTGGATCCACAGGGCTACACCAATTTCGATACGCGCCTGGACGCCTGCCGCCAACCGCTGGGCGAAGCGGGCGCGCGATTGCTGGAATGGATGGACCGCCTGTCGAGCGTCCCCGGCGTGCAACGCCGCAACCGGCCGGATGGCTCGGTGAGCCTGGCGGTCAACGGCCTGGAATTCGCGAGAGCATCCGGGGACGATCTCCTTTTTGGATTAGACGCGAAACACACCGCCGGCGGCGAAGCGCACCTGCGCGAAATCGAGCAGCTCGCGCGCGGTTTGGCTGCCCTGCGCGGAGCGGATTCCGTCGACCGCCGGAATCCGCTCTTCACGCGTCATCCGGAGGCGTGGTTGGAAGCGCAAATCCGCGCGAACATCGAAGCGCTGGACGCCACGCTGCGCCCCGCACCGCTGTACGGGCAGGTCCCGCAGTTCGCCGCTGGAGAGCGAGGCATCCTGGACCTGCTGGCCGTGGATCGCGATGGGCGGCTGGCGGTGATTGAAATCAAGGCGGATCAAGATATCCATCTTCCGTTGCAGGCTCTCGACTACTGGATGCGCGTAAAATGGCACCTGGACCGCGGAGAGTTCGCCGGGCGAGGTTATTTCCAGGGAATTGAGCTGCGCCCGGAACCGCCCCGCCTGTTCCTGGTAGCCCCGGCACTCGATTGGCATCCCTCCAATGAGGCCTTGCTCCGGTACGTCTCGCCAGGGGTGGAAGTGGAACGCCTCGGAATAGGGATAGAATGGAAGCGGGACCTGAAGGTAATGTTCCGCCAAACCATGCGGCGCCTTTAGACAACACATGCATCTTGCCGTTCTTCGCCAGTTGAAGCAGGCTCTTGCGAACCTCAATCCCGGGGAACTCCGCGAATTGGCCGCGCGGCCGGTGCGAGTAGGTTTGGTGGCCCCTTCGGCGGAAGCCTTGGGCGAGATGGAATCCTACTTCGCGCCGCCTCACCTTACGCCCAGCCGCCGCGCGGAAGTGGTGCGAATGCTGGTGCGCGGCGGCGGCAACGATTGCGACATCGAAATCTACGATTCGTCCATCCTGCGTCCCGCGAAAGCATTCTCCTACGATCCGGAGGCTCCTGAAGATTGCGTCCGCCGGATTCTTCGCGCACGCGAGGACTTAACGCTGCCTTTGGCCCGCAATCTGTTTCCGTTCCGTAAGCCGGCGGCCCACAAGATCATTCGTAACGTGGCCAAGGAGAACGCGCTTTTTTCGCTGGCCACCGCGATTCCAGACATTGTGCCCAGCCTGGCGTCCATCCCCTGGGCCGTGGGAGAATTCACTTCCGATACCGCGTTTCTGACGTTCAACCAGATTCGCATGGTGTTCCTGCTGGCCGCCGCCAGTGACCGGTCCATTGGTTACCGCGACCAGCGTTCGGAAATTGCGTCCATCGTGGCGGGGTCCTTCGGCTGGCGGGCGCTGGCACGCGAGCTGGCGGGCAAGATCCCATTCGGGGGCGGCCTGATTCCCAAGGCCGGCATTGCGTATGCCGCTACTTTCGCCGTGGGAGTCTCGTTTGAACGCTTATACCGGCTGGGCTACGGATTCACACGCGGCGAGCGGCACGCGATTTACGAAGAAGCGCTCGATCACGGCAAGCAGATCGCGGGAATGTTGCTGCAGGATCTGCGCACGCGTAGGGCCAGTTAAGCCGGTACAGGCTGAAACGGGAAGTGTTTTCCATGCGTCTCGACAAAAGGAGGATTGTTCGAATGCGGTTTCTCACGGCTTTTGTTCTTCTTGCGGCGCTGGCCGCCGCTGACACCATCACGCTTCGCGATGGCCGCCGCGTAACGGGCTCCTACTTAGGCGGCGATGCCCGTAGCGTGCGTATTGCGGTAGGCGATCGCGTGGAAAGTTATCCGGTCTCTGACATCACCGGCATCGCTTTTGACAACGCGTCTACGGCTACCGCCGCACCGGCCGTTCCCGCGCCGCGCGCCGAGGTCTTCCGGCCCACGCCTCAGCCCGCGCCGGCGGCACGCAACTCCACTTCGGACAGCACTGCTAATAGTTCCGGCGACATTCCATCCGGCGCGGTGCTCTCCGTGCGCATGATCGATAGCGTGGATTCCGAACGCGACACCGTTGGTCAAACCTTCCGCGCTTCACTGGATGAGCCGGTGCTGGACGCGCGCGGCTCAACCCTGGTGCCGCGCGGGGCGGACGTGGTGGTCAAACTGGTGGACGATCAGCAGGCCGGCAAGATTCAAGGCCGCACCGTGCTGACGCTGGATCTGGTTTCCTTGCGCGTTAACGGCCGGGATGTCGATATCGACACCATCAGCGTCACCGAACAAAGCGAATCGCGAACGGCCCGCAGCGGAAAGGTGATCGGCGGTACCGCAGCGCTGGGCGCGATTATCGGCGCCATCGCAGGCGGGGGAAAAGGCGCGGCCATCGGCGCGGCATCGGGAGCCGGCGCGGGCACCGCCGTCCAGGTGATGACCAAGGGCCAGCGCGTGCGCATTCCGTCGGAGACGCGCTTGACGTTTACGCTCCAGCAGCCTGTGCGGTTTTAGCGGCGGCGCGTCAGTCTCTGCGATCAAGCTGGGTTGGTGCGAGCGCGGGCCGTTCCGCCGGGCTCACTTCTGATCGGTGATCTGATTCAGCAGTGGAATACTCTTCACCGGCGGCGCGGAATCGGGCAGCGATTTGATGTAGGCGTAAATGTCCGCCATCGCCGCGTCCGGCAGGACCTTTGGCGAATAAGACGGCATCTGGTTCGGCCTCGGCGGATTGCGGACATAGGCGATGAAAGCGGCCTGCGGGGTTTTCATCGGGACCAATCTTGCGCCGGGTCCGTTCTGGCCGGAAAAGCCGTGGCAGGCGTAGCAGGAATTATTCAGATATAATTCCTTGCCTTTGGCCGCGTTACCTTCCGGCGTCTGCGCGCTGGCCGCCGCCGCGAACAACATCAGAGTGAATAGACGGGTCATCTCGATCACCTGGGCTGCGTCACCACGTCGATCAACGCCGGCTCGCCCTTCTTCACCCGCTCGATGCCGCGAGCGATCGCACCCGTCAGATCCTTGGGGTTGGTGATGGGCCCTTCGGCGTACTGGCCGTAACCCTGCGCCAGCTTCGCGTAATCGATATTCGGATTCCACAGCTTGGTGCCGATGTGAGCCCGGTCTGCGCCGCGGTTGCGCAGGCTAGCCTGCTGTTCCACGAACATCACCTCCTGGTGATATCCGCGATTGTTGTGCATGATGGTGAGCAGCGGGATTTGATGATGCGCGGCGGTCCACAGCACGGCGGGCGCGTAGTTCAGGTCGCCATCGGTCTGAATGCACACGCTCAACCGCCCGTGCTTCTTGTTGGCGAGCGCCGCTCCCACGGCCGCCGGCGCACCATAGCCCATGCCTCCGGCGCCCTGCTGGCCGATGTACTGGTAGTGCTTATCGAAATTCCACAGCCGCCGCGGCCAATTGCTGATGAAACCTTGCGGGGAGACCAACGACCAATCCTCGGTCTTAATCTGTCCCCACAACTCCGCGCACAGCCGGGCGAGGCTCACGGGACTGGCATCCCAGCCCACGGCGGCCAACTCGATATCACGCGCGCGAACGTGCTTGTGCGCCTCGGCGATCTTCGCGCCGCGCTCTTCAATAACGCGCTTGCGATCCGACGTGATCAGCTTCTTGCAGGCTTCAATCAACGATGGCAACGTGGCTTCGGCGTCCGCGCCGATGTTGACGTCCACTTCCGGGTAGTGCCCGAACTCCTGAATATTGCTCTTATGCGTGAGATTGAGCGACGTGATGCTGATGGTCTTCGCGCCGCGGGCCCTGGCGTCCCTCGCCGATCTTGAAACATCGTTGACTTCAAGATGCAACACGACATCGGCCGCGTAACCCGGACCACCCGTGCCCGCGAGAGGATGCCGGTTCGGGAAATCCATTCGCTCCGTGCTGCTCACCGGGGCCTGCAGCGTTTCGGCCAGCTGCACCATCAGCTTCATCCCGGTGGGCGTGCGTGCGGTTCGCTCGCTGACAATCAGCGGCCGCTCGGCCGCCACCAGCATACGCGCGGCTTCGGCCACGGCGCCGGAATCGCCCTGCGGCGGCGAGGTGCGGCTCAGCTTGGGAATGCGCAAATTCTTTTCTCGATTGGCGTGATCCTGCAATTCGTAATTCGCCACGATCAACACCGGCGCCATGGGCGGCGTCATCGCGATGTTATAGGCGCGCACGGCCGATTCGGCGAAATGACCAAGCGAATACGGCTGATCGTCCCACTTCACGTAATCCCGCACCAGCAAGCCGATATCTTGCGCGCTGTGCAGCGATTGCACGCCCGGCGCGCGCTCCACCGCGTCCGCATGATTGCCGGCCAACATGTAAATGGGTACGCGATCCACATAAGCGTTGTAGATCGCCATGGAAGCGTGTTGCATGCCGATGGTCCCATGCATCAGCGCGATCATCGGCTTGCCTTCGATCTTGGCGTAGCCGTGCGCCATGGCCACGGCCGATTCCTCGTGGCACGCCGTCAGGAATTCCGGCATGGTGTTGTTGCCGTAATTGATCAGCGATTCGTGCAGCCCTTCAAACGTGGAGCCGGGATTCGCGGACAGATACTCCATGCCGAGCGACTTCAACACGTCCACCATGAAGTCCGAGCCGGGATTCTCGATAAGGCGCGCCTGTGCGGGCGCCGGCCGCGCACCCATATCCGCGGCCACCGTGACGGTGTTGGGTTGCGCCGAGCCATTGCGGGGCGCGGCTTGCTGTGCCGGGGAGCCCACCGGCACGGCCAGCGCCGCTGCTCCCACGGCGGTTCCCTTCAAGAAACCGCGCCGGCCAACGGAGCCGTTCTTTGATCGTGGCATCGAGAATCCCTCCCGCAGCATCAATTCTACACGCGCGCACGCCGCGACGCTGCAGCCAACTCCGGAATTCCCGGCAAACTGCGCTCGGCCGGTAATGTTGCCGTGCCAACGCGTGGGCCGGCCTACGTCGGCGAGCGTTGAGGGCGCCCTACGGTCTGTGTCCACAACCGGTCCGGAGCAATGAAGAAAATGGAAATCGCGCACACAGCCGCTGCCGCCAGCACCAGCAGCAGAGAGGGCGGCGAAGTCGCCTGCTTCAAGCGCCACTCGCGCGGAACCCACGCATTGAGCAGTGCCAGGAAATAGAACAGCGTTTCGGCCACCACCACGGCACGTCCCCACGGTTCCGGCAAGTAAAACGCGGAGACGGTGGCCCCGATCACGAAATAGGGCAACAGCAGCCGTCCAAATTTGTAGGACATGAAATGCAGCCACATGCGCGTTCCCGGCCAAAGCAATGCCGGGAATTCCATGAGCAACTGCAACACGCCTGCCTGCGTCCGCACTTTTCTCCAGAATTCCGTATGGAAGCCAGTGGGCAGATCGAAGGCCAGAGCCTCCTCTTCCATTACGATGCGGTACCCGGCGAAGAATGCCTGCATGGGCAGATGCACGTCGTCCAGCAGGGTCCCGGCGGGCATCGGCCGGGCCAACGATCGCCGCATGGCGTAGATGCATCCGGTGGCTCCCAGGACGGAATCCACGCGGCTCAGCCTTCTTCGCAGCCACTTCTCGTACTTCCAGTAACGCCCTACGTCGACTTCTTCGCGGGTCTGTCCGGCCAGGATGATCAGTTCGCCGGTGGCCACGCCCACCGCCGGGTCGGCAAAACAATCCACCAGCTTGCGCAGCGCCTGGGCATCCAGCCGCTGGCGGACGTCGGTGAAAAACAGGATCTCGCCAGTCGCGTGTTCCAACCCGCGATTGAGGGCGGCGGCCTTGCCGCTCTTCGGAATCCGGATGAGCCGCACGGGAAAGCGCGCGGCGATTTCGTCGGTGCCGTCCGTGGATCCATCGGAAATGACCAGGATTTCCACCAGTTCCCGCGGATAATCGAGAGTCAACAGGTTTTCAAGCTTGGCTTCAATCCACGCCTCGCCATTGTGGACGGGCAATAGGACGGAGATGGTTCGATCAATGCGCGCGCGCGCGACACTCTTCGTCCGAAAGCGCGCGAGCAGCGCCAGCAGACAGGGATAGCCGGCCATGACATAGATCACGGCACCTGCGCAAAGCAAAAAGATCACGCATCCCTCATGATGCCACGCCGTCTCTCTTATCGGCCGGCGCCTGTCGATTCGCACTGCCGATACACGATCTTAGCGGATTTCGGGCCAGCGCGGCGGACTGCGACCCATTAGGCCGTTGATCCGGCGCGTCACCAGTCCAAACTTCACGAATTCTTCCGGCGGCCGCGCACTGACACCGCAAAACCACTGGAATCGATCTCTTCGAACCCCTCTTCCCGGAACCACTCCTCCACCTCTCGCACAGTGTGTTTCCATTGATATTGCGGCGAGTACCAGTCGAATGTGTCCAGCAGGCGAATTTCCCGTTTTTCATGGATGGAGAGGTGTACGAGTAATAGCGGCGACAGCAGGACTTTCACTGCTGCCGGAGCCTTCCAGATCTTCGCTTGCACCCAACCGAATGGGATCGCCAGATAGCACAGGTAGTGCAGTACCCGATGCGGCAATCGTGTGGTGATCACACGCAAAGCGTCGGTCACCGCCCCCTTTGAAGCTGCATGAAATGCCTTGTAGCCGGTCAGATGCGGAGGGCGCCAAACGTGATACACCCAGACGCTGATGCGTCCGCCCGGCTTCACCAACTTTGCCATGCTGTGAAATGCGCGCCGCGTGGACGGCGTATGATGGAGAACTCCGATGCTGTACGCATGGTCGAAGGCGCCGGGCCGCAGCGCTAATCGCATGATGTCACCTTGAATCAAGTGGATCAGCGGGTTGGCCTGGTTTTCTTCGCGGGCCCGGTTCACTTAGGCCGTTTGCGAAAGATCGGAGAACTGCGATAGCTTTTTCTCGCCAGCACATCGGCGTCCCAGGCCGAAGTCCACTCCAATGCGGTACATCTGTGATAGACTCGCTCGATATCATCATCGCTTAGGTGCGGATAGGCTTGTCCGAGAGACCAGTAGTGAAGATTCTGGAAGAACTCTGATGGACTCTGCCCCTTAACGGGACGCGGCATATCCGAAAGGTGGTCGACCTTCATCGTGGGGCCTCTCCAGGGGTGCGCTATCTGCATGCAACGGATAGCCCAGGCTCAGGGTCAAATGCATTCTTTTCTTGGCGCCAGGTGCGTGAGTTAGTCGGTGTCCTATCGCTAACCCAAGTTCGTCACGGGTCCGTTGATTTCAGCTTTTTTGGGCCTGGGAATGAGAGCAAGTTCCGTGCGTGCAATGGCGGCTTCTGAAAATGGCGATGTAGTGTAGACCTACCCTCTTGTAAGCAGAACTGAGTCATGACACGATC
>CAMAUG010000071.1 GCA_945861255.1 Candidatus Sulfopaludibacter sp. SbA3 | reverse complement strand
AGCGCTAGGGATACCGAGCTGGGTCATGGCCGCTGATCCCGACGCTTCCTCCAATCCACGAAAATGCACACATTATAGTAGCTCTAAGAATTGCCGTGGTGCCACGATCCGAATGTTTCCAAATGCAACGAGGTCAAGCAAATCCCTGTCGCCACTAACAATGAAGTCAGCGCATGCTTCAGCGCCGCACTCAAGAATCCGATTGTCGGTCTCGTCACGTGACGCAGCCACGATTTCGGCCGGAGTCACGAAGTGCGCGATTTTCCAAACGGGGTCGAACGCCTCAGATACCTTATCAATCGACCATCCGAACTTGTCGCAAAGTATTCTCTCAACTTCACGCTGGATGGGCTCCGAAACAGCAAGCTCGTAGTTCCCCTTCTCCGCATGCCGAACCACGAGCAAAGGAACGCCCCCGAAGGACACGGCCGATATGTAAACGTTGGTGTCTAGGACAACCCTCATCTGGAGGATTGCTTAACTTTGCTTCCGTTCTCTTGCCGCCATTCTCTAACGATTCGTGGCACATCTTCTTCGGCGATGCCGAGTGCGGAAGCCTTCTCACGCCCATATGCGCTGATCTTCTCCCAGCGCCGTGAGCGTTCGTATTCCCGGAATGCCTCACGCATCAATTCGCTCATGGTGCGGTTCTCTTTCCCGGCAAGCTTCTTAGCTCGCTTGAGCATTTCAGGTGGCATGGTGATCGAAAGCGGCCCTGTGGTTCTCATAGTTTTCATATTACTTAATCTTATTTAGTAATACAACGGGCCTCCAGGTACCGTCGGGGCAAAGCTCGCGAACTCGCTTCGCTCCTTACTTGCCGGCCGCGATCAGCGCGTCCAACTCCGCCCCAAGTGTCTTCAGGCCCACCTGTAGTTCCGTCCAATCGCGCACGATCATACCCTGCGGACTGATGGCAAACAAGTGCGGCATGGTGATGTTCGGCCGCGTCGGCGTCGCCTTGAAATACGACGCGGCGGCCTGGCCTTGGTCGAACACCAGGGGCGTCGTGATCCTGGTATCGGCGGCGTATTTCGCTATGGTGGCCTGATTGTCGGGCGGCGTCACGGCTACTGACAGAACCGCGGCTTTTGCGCCCCACTGCGCCTTCTTGGATTCCAGCAGCTGCGAGAGCGCCCTGGAATTCGCGCTATCGGTCTTCACGAACACCAGCAGCAGCCAGCGGCCGCGGTAATCGTACAGATCGTGCTGGGCAAATGCGGAATCCGGTAACGAGAAGCCCGGAGCACGGCGGCCGGAGAGAGCCTGCCCGGACACGCCTTGAGCTGCAAATAGCAGCGCCGCCAGACACGCCGCCAGCGCCAGTTTCTTCATGCACTCACCTTCTTGGAGCCGCCCGCGAATGCACGCAGAGATTGTTCGTAGGGAGCGCGCGCCACGCCATTCTCGCAGACGATGGCCGTCACGTACTTCGCGGGCGTGATATCGAAAGCCGGGTTTTCGACGGCGATATTCTCCGGCGCCACCGGTACGCCGAAGACTTCGGTCACCTCGCTTGCCGCGCGCTGCTCAATGGGAATGTTATCGCCCGAGGCCAACGTCAGATCGAACGTCGACACCGGAGCCGCGACGTAAAACGGAACGCCATTCTCCTTGGCCAGCACGGCGACCGAATAGGTTCCGATCTTGTTAGCAACGTCCCCGTTGGCGGCGATGCGATCCGCGCCCACCACCACGCAGCCGATGCGCCCGGAGCGCAGAAAGTGCCCGGCCATGTTGTCGGTGATGAGAGTGGTGGGAATGTTGTCCTGTTGCAGCTCCCACGCCGTGAGCCGCGCGCCTTGCAGGAACGGGCGGGTTTCACCGGCGAAAACATCGATCTTCTTGCCGGCCTCCACCGCGGCCCGGATCACGCCGAGCGCGGTGCCGTAGCCCGCCGTCGCCAGCGCACCCGCGTTGCAGTGCGTCAGCACCGTCTTGCCGTCCGGCACCAGCGATGCCCCGTTGCGGCCGATGGCCTTACAGATCTCAATGTCATCCAGACGGATCTGCTGCGACTCCTCGATCATGCGCCGGACGATTTCCTCGGCGGGAGCGCCGTTCAGCGAAGCGCGCAGCGTCCGCATGCGGCCGATAGCCCAGAATAGATTCACCGCCGTGGGCCGCGTGGCCGCCAGCGTGTTGCAGACCTTTTCGAAATCGGCGCCCTGCTGAACACCTAAAGCCACGCCCATCGCGGCTGCCACGCCGATGGCCGGCGCGCCCCGGATCACCATGGTCTTGATGGCATCCGCCATCTCCTCATATGTGCGGCACGTGACAAACACCTGCTCGCGAGGCAGCTTCCGCTGGTCGATCATGACCACGTGGCCTGATGTGGCGGGACCGCCTTCGATCCATTCGATTGTTTCCACCATGAAACTCCATTGTGGCGCATGTGGCGGCGTGGGCGTGTTGGCGGCGCATTGTGCCCCGTCTCCCTAACCAGCTACGCTGAAGTGACCCATGCCCCGTAAGCATTTCGAATGGAAGATCCGCGACAAGGCGCTGCAGCTCGGCGAGCGCACGCTGATCATGGGCGTGCTCAACGTAACGCCCGATTCGTTTTCCGACGGCGGGAAATACTCCGACCCGGACCGCGCCTTCGCCCGCGCCATTGAGATGGAAGAAGAGGGGGCCGACATCATCGATATCGGCGCGGAATCCACCAAGCCCGGCGCGGTGCGTGTCTCTGAAGCCGAAGAGCTGCGGCGCCTGGTGCCGGTTCTCAAACGCCTGCGCAACAAACTCACGGTTCCGATCTCGGTGGACACGTACAAAGCGGCTGTCGCGGAAAAAGCGCTGGAGCTGGGCGCCGATATCATCAACGATCCCAGCGGCCTCACCATGGACCCGGACTTGGCGCGCGCGGCGGGCCACGGGAACGCGGGTCTGATTCTGAATCACATGCGCGGCACTCCCGATTCCTGGGCCAAGCTGCCTCCCCTCAAAAACCCGCTGGCGGTCGTCGGGCCCGAACTTGAAGCGGCCATTCATCGAGCCGTGCGCGCCGGAATGGACCGCAAACGGCTGGTCATCGACCCAGGCCTGGGTTTCGGTAAACGCAAGGAACAGAATTCAGAGATCCTGGGCCGCTTGCAGGAGCTGGCCCAACTGGATCTGCCTCTGATGGTGGGTCCGTCGCGCAAGCTCTTCCTGGCCAAGGAATCTCCGCTTGAAACCGAGTTCGCCTCCGCTGCCGCGGTGACCGCCGCGATTCTTTACGGAGCCCACATTGTCCGTGTGCATGACGTGAAGCTGATGAAGGCCGTGGTCGAAGTCGCCGATGAGATCGTCCGCGCTCAGGCCGATGCCGCCGCTACCGCCGCTGGCATCGCGGGCAGTAGTGTGTCCCGCGCTGGGCGACCAGGATCTTCCTGATCTTAGCCGGCGCGCCGCAGCGCAGGCAGGGTTCACCCTCCCGGCCATAGGCGTTGTGCAGAAGTTGAAATCCTCCGCGTCGGCCTCCGGCGTCCACATAGTCTGAAATCGACGATCCCCGGTGTTCAATTGCCAGCGTCAGAATCTCGCGCATGGCCTGATGCACCAGCGCGGCACGCGGCTGGCTCAGCCGGGCGGCGATGGCCAGCGGATGCACGCGCGCGGCGTGGAGAATCTCGTCGGCGTAGATGTTGCCGATACCGGCCACGAACGCCTGGTTGAGCAACAGCGCCTTCATGCGCGTCTTGCGCTTCCTCAGCCGCTTGGTAAACTCCTCCAACCCGATTTCGAGCGGCTCCGGACCCAGGTGCGCAAGGTTCGCATTCCAGGCGATGCTGCCAAACTGGCGCGGATCGTCATAGATCAATAAACCTGCATCCAGGTGAATAATCCCATAAGCGTGCTTTCCCGGCGCATCCGCATTGAGCAGCAACTTTCCCGTCATGCCCAAGTGAACCGTCAGGGCGCCATGATCAAGCGCGATGACAATGAACTTGCCACGGCGCCGGACAGACTGGATCACACGCCCCGCCAGGCGCGCGGCAAAGGTGTTCCGGTTGCCCGGGGTGACGTGCGGGGAGGTAAACTCGGCGGAAATGATGCGGCGTCCTGGCAGATGCGGCGCAAGCGAGCGGACGACCGTCTCCACTTCGGGAAGTTCAGGCAAGGTGGTTCGCCGCCGGGGTCATGGAAGTTCTACCCAGATTGCGCCGCCTTCCACCTTCACCGGATAAATGGCCTGTTTGAGATCCTCATCCATATCGCTGGCGCCGGTGACGCAATCGAACTCCCAGGCGTGATAGGGGCATGTAAGCGTGGTCCCGTTCAGCAGTCCGTGTCCCAGCGGGCCACCCGCATGCGGACAAATGCCGTCGATGGCGTGCAATCGGCCGCCCACGTTGCACACGGCGACGGCACGCGCACCCGCGTCCAGTTCCACATGCATGGCGGATCCCTCGGGCAGATCGCCGAGCTCGCCGGCGCGAATCAGTGCCATATTTCTAGTATGCCGTATCGGCGTCTATTCCCAATTCCTGCTTATGCTTAGGCTTCTTGCGCCGGTCCTTGGGCTGGATGGGGTGGCCCGGCTTCACGGCGCCCACACGCTCCCGGGCGATGGCTCGAACCTCCTTGGACTGGTCGAAACGCAGGACCGCGCCGGCCGGCGGTTCATGTTTCTTCTTGCGCTTGCTAGGCACGGTGATCCTGGGACGCTGGGCCGGCTGTGCGAAACTCCGTCTCTCCGGCTCGCTCCATGGTATCCTGAAAACGGCAAGGAGACCCTATGCTTCGTAGTATTGGTCCGATGGAACTCCTGATCATTCTCCTGGTCGCCGTATTGTTGTTCGGCGGCAAGAAGATTCCGGAGTTGGCGAAGGGCATTGGAGAAGGCATCAAGAACTTCAAGAACGCCCTGAAGGAAGAGCAGCAGCGTCCTCCCGACGAAAAGAAGCAAGCGTAAGGCTTCCTGGCTTCGCCCGCAGTGTGGGCAAGCCTCAATCGGTATCGAATAACACGCTCCCCCTAGCAAGGAAACCCCGCGACGGCGCAAGTGCCGCGCGGGGTTTCCATTTGTGAGGGAGAATCCGCTCGAATACCGGATCGATCCTGCCTACTTCTTCTTCGGCGGAACGATGGAGTCCTTCACCACCTTGGCCACGCGGAATTTCACGACTTTCTTGGCAGGGATCTTGATGGCCTCGCCCGTCGCCGGGTTGCGTCCCATGCGGGCCTTGCGGTCCACGCGCACCAGCCGGCCGATGCCAGGCAGTACGGCCATGCCGTTCTTCTTGGTCTCTTTGACGGCCAGTTCGGCGTATGCCGTGACCAACGCCTTGGCGGTCTTATTAGGCACGTCCGTGGCGGCCGCGAGTTCCTTGATCATCTGCGATTGCGTCATTTTTGCCATGTTGTTTCCTTTCCTACTTTCTTTCTCCCAATGTACGATTTTGACAGCAGGGCTCCGTCACACGCGCGTCAGCGCATTGATTTCACCCGCAATTACCTAATGCATGATAAAGGATGCTCGCGGTTGAAGTAAAGAGAAAAGTGCACGGGACCCCTATTTTTCAGTGGTCCGGGCGATGTGCGCATCCGCGCGGCGCGTTTTTTCGCGGGAGAGTTCGCGCCCGGCCACGGCTCGCCCGGCGAATCCGCCGTCGTTCTTCCCGCACACATCGCCCGCACACGCGCCTTTTCGGCGCTCGTGCGCCTTTCTCATCGCATGGTATGCCGAAGGCCTGTTTTCTATCGGTATGCGGCCCGTGCTATGCTGGCAAACAAAAGGCGAATGAGTCACTTACAGGAACAGCTCGCTGCTCTGCGTCTGCGCATGGCGCGGACGCTGGAAGAATGCGTGGAGAAGTACGAAAAGCCTGATTCCACAGGTGTTGCAAGCACTTCCGCGCCCCGCCGCTTCCATCTTCACGAGTGGCTCCCGGGCCAGGAAATGGAGACGGAACAGGGAAAACATTTCGAAACAGAAACGTTTTATGCGAATCACCGCCGCCACGGCAGCGCGGACATCGGCTCGCTCGGCGATTTACCCGGAGATCTGCTCACCACTCTTTCGGCGGGAGCCATTGCCGACGTGCCGCCGGATCAGTGGGCCTTTCTCGACACGGAAACCACGGGCCTGGCGGGCGGCACCGGCACGTGTGCGTTCTTGGTGGGCGTTGGCCGCATCACACCCGAAGGTTTTCGCGTACGCCAGTTTTTCATGCGCGACTACGGGGAAGAGGCCAGCGTTCTGGCGGCGCTCACGCGTCATCTGGAACAATTCCGCGTGCTCATCACCTACAACGGCCGCTCTTTCGATCAGCCCCTGCTCGAAACCCGCTACCGCATGAATCGCGCGCGCCCTCCGTTCGCGCGCTTTGAGCATCTGGATCTGCTGTACGGAGCACGCCGCCTGTGGAAATTGCGGTTCGAAAGCTGCCGGCTGGTGGATCTGGAGCAGCAGATCCTGGGCTTCGAACGTCACGGCGATGTGGCCGGCGCGCTCATCCCGTACGTCTACTTCGAATACGTACGCACGGGGGAGATGGCGCGCCTGCTGCCGGTATTTCATCACAACGCGACGGATATACTGACGCTCGCGTGCCTGACGGGCATCGTGCCCTACGCTTTTAACGATCCGGCCGGGGCGTTTCTGAACAGCGCCGCGCCGCCACGCCACGGAGCGGAAATGGCGGGTATCGCGCGCTGGCTTCGTCAGGCCGGCGAGTTGGAGCAGGCTGCCGCATTGTTCCGCCGCGCCATGGAAACGAACCTCGCCGACGATTTACTGTTCCGCACGCTGTGGGATCTGGCGGCGATCGAGAAGAAGCTGGGTAATGACAGTGCCGCGCTCGAAGTGTGGAACGATCTGGCTGGATCGCAGAATCCGTTTCAAGCACGCGCCTACGAAGAACTGGCCAAGCACTACGAGCACTGCGAGAAAAATCCGGAACGGGCGTTAGCGATGACCCGGGGAGCGCAAGCGCTTGACGACACAGCGGAGTTGCGCAAGCGCGAAGAACGGTTGTTGCAGCGGTTGCGTCCCCCGCGCGCGGCCCGCGTCCCCCGCACCAACACCAGATCCACGAACGCCACCCCGCGCCGGCGCACGGCGGGGCCGGCCCGCGGCCTGCCAGCTATCGCGCCTTCGCCGTAGTTCCCGCCGTAGCCGCGAGCCTCGGCGGCCGTGCACGAGCGCACCTCACCCCTGTCGAGAACCCGCCCTTGCGCCTTGATATATTACGTTCATGCCCAACACCGTCACTCTGTGGATCGGCACGCGAAAAGGCGCGTTTGCCGCGCGCACCAAGGATCGCAGGACGTGGAAGCTGGAAGGCCCGCACCTGCGCGGCAATGAAATTAACCACGTAGTCGCCGACCCGCGCGACCCCAAACGCGTCTACGCCACCGTCACCAACGGCTGGTTTGGCGCGCACATTCACGCCAGCGCCGACGGCGGCAAGACCTGGAACGTTTCCGAAAAGGGCCTGGAGCTTTCCGGCGTTCCCGATCAATCCCTCAAGCGCATCTGGCACATTGAGCCGGGGCATGCGGACGAACCCGGTGTGATCTACGCCGGCGCGGATCCCGGCGCTTTGTTCCGCTCGACGGACTGGGGCGCGTCATGGGAGCAAGTGTCTTCGTTAACGCTGCACGCTACCCGCGCCAAATGGAACCCGGGCGCGGGCGGCATGTGCCTGCACTCCATCCAGTGCCTGGGCAAGGGACGCATCGTTGTGGCGATTTCGGCCGCGGGCGCTTTCCGGTCGCTCGACAACGGGGCCACCTGGGAGCCCCATAACGGCGGCGTGCGCGCGGATTTCATGCCGGAGAAATTTCCCGAAGTCGGTCAGTGCGTGCACAAACTGCTGGCGCACCCGCGCGATCCCGAGACGTTGTATCAGCAAAACCACTGCGGCGTGTACCGCGGCAAGTTCACCGGTAAGAAATGGACCGATATCAACAAGGGCCTGCCCACGCGCTTCGGTTTCGCACTGGCGGTGCCGGCCGCCGAAAAAGAAACCGTGTTCACGGTGCCCATGGAGGGCGCCGAGTACCGCTGCAACCTGAACGGCGCGCTGACCGTCGCCCGCAGCCGCGACGGCGGCAAGACGTGGAAATTTCTCAAGCGCGGGCTGCCCCAGAAGAACACGCACGTGACGGTGTTGCGCGAAGCCATGACTTCGGACGCCGATTCCCCGGCGGGCGTTTACTTCGGGACCTCCGGCGGCACCGTCTACGCCACGCGCGATGCCGGGGAAAGCTGGACGGTGCTGGCGGAAAATTTGCCGCCGGTGTATTCGGTGGCGGCGTGACCGTCAAAACCGCAGCTGCAGCAGGAAGTCCACTTGGTTCCGTACTCGTTCGGTTCGAGGACCCCGGTACGTGTAGCGAACTTCGGGTGAGATACCCAAGCGCCCTTTGTGCCAGAGCACGCCGGCGCTCGTTACCGCGCCGTTGGTCGCACGCGTCCGGTCGTTGATCTCCGATCTCGATAATTTGAGAGATCCGTCGGCGACCGTTTGCGTGAGATCGGTGATCTTCCTGTTCCGCCAGCCCGTTTCGATGGAATACCCCGCGCCCAAGAACGGACGCCACTGCCGCGCCGGTGCGGTGACATAATATTTCCCGAGAATCGGGAATTCCCATGCATTCGTGCGCCATTCCTCGGCGCGAAGCGCGCTGAATGTGACGACCCCAATCTGTCGGAGGTCGGCGAGCGGCGTGGTGTTGAAGAGGAGGACGTTCGATTCAAGTCGTCGATACAAAGGATTGAACTGCAATGAAATATGCCGCGTGACGGCGAATTCCACCGACGGGCCGAGCGTGTACCAATCCGATTTCGTGTTGGCGCCCCGCTGCAATGGCACGCCGCCGGTGACTCCGAACGACAAGCGATCAAAGAGCGGCGACTGCGCCTGAGCCGCCAAAGGCAGCAGGAACACAATTCTCCCCAACCACGATTTCTTCATTGGAATTACTCCTGCTTGCCGTAATTCCAGTAGACGGCACGAAAATGGTCAGGGTTCCACCAATAATGAGCAGTCTATATTTGCGCGTCGCGGCGGCTTAATTGAAGCGCATCCGCACGGTCGCGAAAACGTTGATCGGAGCGCCGGGATAGAGTTGATCTTCGAAATCCGATCCCGTGAAGTAGCGCTGCCGGTTGAACAAGTTTTCCGCGTTCAACTGATATTCCAGTCTTCCCTTCCGGTAGCCTACCGATCCACCGAAGGTGGTCCAGCCGCCCATGCGCAGCGTGTTCTCGATATTCGTGAACATGGGACCTAGGTAGCGGCTTCCGAGGCTGGCGGTGAATCCGGAATTCCAGCTCTTGGTCAGCCATGCGTTGAACGCATGTTTCTGCACGAACCGCGGCATGTGGCCGGTGAAGCTGTCCGTCTCCGTGACGAAGTCGGTATACACGGGCTGCGAATATCCGTAGTTGGCGATCAAACGCGTGCCGCGCCCCAGGTTCGCATTCAGGTCCAAGTCGATCCCGCGGGCGCGCTGCTGGCCTGCCTGGATGATGCTGTCCAAAGAGATCCCGGTACGAAAGGTAAGGTTGTTCTGTTCCAGGTGATACAGGGCCAGGCTGGTTTGCAAGCGTCCGCTGAATCCCTGCCAGCGGTGGCCCACTTCAAAGCTGCGCCCGGTCCGTGGTTTCAACTCGGCGTTGTTCCCCGGAATATCGTTGACCGGCGTGAATGCGCTTGACGAGTTGAAGTAGAACTGGTGCGTCCCCTGCGGCGAATACACGATGCCCGCGCGGTATGTATACGCCTGCTGGTTGCGTGCCTGAACACCGGTGATGGCGGTGGGATTGGCGGTGAAGATGCGATGCCGCCGCCGGTCCCAATCGTCAAAGCGCCCACCCACGTTGATCTTCAATTTACTGGTGACGTCGATCTGATCCTGCCAGAAAAACGCGTGGATCCGGTTCGCCTGGTACGTCTCGCGAAAAACGGGGAACGAGGTGATGGGCGGGTTGGTTTCCTGGAAATTCGCCAGGCTGACGGGCGTCAGCTCGATCACACCGCCTCCGGGCGTGACATCCGTGCGGGTGTAGAAATCCTGATACTCGTGGCCCGCCAGCAGCGTGTGATGCATGCCGAGGAAATTGAATCGCCCCACTACGTCTGCCTGATTGATCACTGGACGGCGCGTGTGGTGGAAATACAGGGCTTCGCGCTCCACCTGATTCAGCGACTGGTTGTGGCCGACAAACTCGGTGACGAAGTACTCGTCACTGGTACGCCGCAGCAGGAACCCGTCGCGGAATTCCCAGGTGGGCGAAAGATTCGCGTTGAACAGAACATGCGTCTGCGAATCCTCCACCAGAGCGAAATCGTTGGGCGTGCTGAAGCGGCGGCTCAAATCGAAGCCGGGCGTATTGATCAGGCTCAGCGGCAAGCCCCCATCGCCGTCGAAACGGTCGCGATTGAACGCCTGGTGAATAGTCACGCGCGCACGTTCGCTCATCAGCCAGGTCAGCGAGGGCGAAACATTCACGCGGTCCGCTCCTGCTTTGCGCCAGCCGTCGGAATGATCGTAGCTCGCGTCCACGCGGTACAGCCAACTGTTGCCGATCAGCGGCCCCGTCGCGCCGCCTGCCACTTGTTGCGAATTGAACCGTCCGCCCCGGTACATGAAATCGTAGGCCCGCGTACCCTGTGGCTTCTTGCGGACAATATTGATGATGCCGCCCAACGCGGAGCCGCCGTATAACACCGAGCTTGGCCCCTTCAAAATCTCCACGCTCTGGATGTTGTTCAACTGCGTGTTGATGCGGTTGCCTTCCAGGCGCATGCCGTCCACCAGCATCACGTCGGCCTGGTTGAAGCCGCGAATGGTGTAATACTCATACACTCCATACCAGCGCTGCGCCTGCACGCCGGAGGCGTTACGCAGGGCCGTCACCATATCGTTGACTCCTTGCTGCAGCAGCAACTGGGAGGGGATGGAACTCACCTGCACCGGCAGATCGCGGTCCGGAATATCCAGGCGCGAAGCGGTGGCTTTACCGGCCACATCGGTGACGTCAATCGAGGTGATGACGCCGGCCACGGGCAGCATGACCGAAACCTCCCCGCCCGCGCCATCGGCCGCAAGAATGCCACTCCGCGTCACCGCCGCAAACCCGGCCCGGTCGAAGACCAATTGGTAGCTCCCCGCGCTGAGGGCGTCGAAGCTATATTCGCCCGCCCCGTTGGTCATGGCGGTCCGCCGCCCCGCCGCCCCGGCTGTGGTCAGGCTGACGGTCACGTCCGGAACGGCCATCGATTGGTTGTCGGTTACGGTTCCCTTGATGGAAAGAGACTGAGCCGCAGCGGGGGCAGTCCCCACCCACAGCGCCGCAGCCACGAGAAGCAAAATCGCCGACCGGATGTGCATGGATCGCAGACTAACACGGCGTTCGCGAAAAACGCCGCTCCGGACGGTCAAGTGCGGGTCACTGACCGGATTGTTACCTTTACGATGCTCTTGAATTTCAATACTTTGGACGAACGCGCGGCGTTACTTGCGCCGGAGAAGTTTCCGCTTGGCGTCCGGCCAGAATTCCTGAAACGCGTTGCCGGCCATGCATCCCACGAAGCCCAGGCCTACGCGCGCGGCAGCGTCGGAGGAGCTGGAATCACTGTCCGCGCGCCATGTGTTTGAAAGGTAATTGCCACTGTAGCGGACAACTAGCGTGGGAACGCCGGACTGTTCTCGCCCAGGCTGTTCTTGGCGACGAAGGTCATCTTGACCACGTTCCACACGCGCGTCTTAAAGCGTCCGGGTGCCGCGCGGACGTAGCGCGGATCTTCGCCCCACAGCATTCCCAGGCTGGCCTCCATCGCGTTGCTGGTGGCCACGCCGGTCAGACGCACGCCGTTGCGTTTTTCGAAACCGGGCCACGTGGGACCGTATTCGGGCGGACGGTTGAGTCCCGTGGCAATTCCGGAGCTGATGGTTCCGCCGAGCAGGCTCGGGGACGCCAACCGTAGCGTCCCGAACCCGTTGAAGGCGCTGATCCCTCGTAATGGGTTGGTAATCGACAGTTGAGGGAATCTGAGGGAATCGTTGTCTGGCCCCACCCCGAAGCCGCGGCGAGGAGAGTGATCATGAGAATCGAAACTGTCTTGCCTATGTTGGTAGGGACGGGCAGATTCGAACTGCCGACCTGCCGCTTAGGAGGCGGCCGCTCTATCCATCTGAGCTACGTCCCCTTGATGTTCGCGCGCCTTTTTGCCGGCCCAGTTCCGCTGCGAGCCGCTAGGCCAATTGTAGCAAGAGCGGTGGCGGCGGCTTCTCCTCGAGCGGGCGCTGGTCGGATTTCAGCCGCCCTCCCGCACGCACGCTAGAATGGAATTTGGCGCCCAGGCCATGCCATCGCCAACATCCGTCCCCACGGCGACGTAAGGACTCAACTTGAGTAGAATCTCCGACGCATTCAACAGTTTCTTTTCCATCTTGTTCAAAGGCGAGCTGCCGCCGTTGGTCGCGCGGCGGTACGGGTATGTGAAGCCGGCCGCCGTCCGGCCAGCAGCGCCCTCTCCGCCGCCGAAGCCGCAAGCAGGACCCTCCGACGGCGCCGTGCAGATTCTGGCGATTCTGCAGCGCGACGCGCGCCTGCTCGATTTCCTGATGGAAGACATCTCCGGATACGCCGACCATCAGGTGGGCGCGGCCGTGCGCGACGTGCATGCGCAGTCAAAGCTGGCCCTGGAACGGCACATGAAGATTCAGCCGGTGATCGACGGCGTGGAGGGCGACTCCACCAAGACCGAAGGTCTGGCTCCGAACGCGCTCAAGCTCATCGGCAACGTACCGCCCTCCGGTCAAGCTCCGGGCGGCGTGCTGCGCCACAAGGGCTGGAAGGCCGACAAGGTGGACTTATCGTCCGCCCCGCCCAGCAACATTCTGGCGCCCGCTGAGATTGAAGTCGAATGAACATCGGCATCGACCTGGGCACCACCAATTCCGCGCTCGCCTACATCGACGCGCAACCAGACACCGATTTTCCAGAGATCCGAGTACTTGAAATTCCGCAGCACGTGGACCAGAGGCAGGTGGAAGCGCGCCGCACGCTGCCGTCGTTTCTGCATTTAGGCGATCAGGAATACGTCGGCGTATATGCGCGTGAGCAGGGCGCGCTTGTGCCCACCAAGTGCGTGCACTCGGCCAAGAGCTGGCTCTCGAATACGGAAGTCGATCGCACCGCCAAGATTTTGCCGTGGGATGCGCAAGAGGGTGGACGCGTGCTCTCGCCGGTCGAGGTTTCGACGCGCGTTCTGCAGCATTTGGCCGGCGCGTTCGAGAAAGCGCACGCATCGCTTATTGCCGCGCATAACGTGGTACTCACCGTTCCGGCGAGCTTCGACGAAGAAGCGCGCGAGCTGACAGTGGCCGCTGCGCGCGACGCGGGCATCGAAAAGCTCACGCTGCTGGAAGAACCGGCCGCAGCGTTCTATTCGTGGATCGCCAACGATCTGGCGCGGTCGCAAAAGAGCCTGTTTGACGGGCAGACCGTATTGGTGTGCGACGTGGGCGGCGGCACAAGCGACTTC